>DATNMT010000157.1:0-3453 GCA_035602495.1 Bradyrhizobium sp. | reverse complement strand
CCCCTCCCCGCCGCTTCGCGGGGGGAGGGGAGCAGACCGAGCTAGAGGCGAGGCCGCACTCAACTCCAGCAGCGTCGGCAGAAATCCGGCGAGCGTCTTGCCGGCGCCGGTCGGCGCGATCAAGAGCGCGGAGCGATCGTCGCGGGCCTTGGCCAGCAGCTCAAGCTGATGCTCGCGCGGCGACCAGCCGCGGTCCGCGAACCAGCGGATGAAACGGTCCGGCAGCAGGGTCCCGGTCGGAGAAGCGGAAAGGATACGGGGCGGCACGCCGAAGACGTAAGCCGTTGCAACCGACTCGTCGAGGGGCGGCGGCGGACCAAATTGACCCGCTGCCACCGTTTGACGCTCTCTTATTCCGTGACCGGCTGGTCGGAGATCTGCCAGTCCTTGCCGTCGAAGATCGAGATGTGCAGCGTCTTCATCGGCGAGTAGTCGTCGGGCGTGTAGCTGTAGTTGATATCGTCGAGGAAGAACGGCGAATGAAAGCCGGCCAGCGTGGTTGCCTGCTTCAGGACATTGGCGCGCGTCAGATCGTCGCCGCAGCGGCGCAGGATCTCGCCCATCGTAACCGCCTGACCATAGCCGGCATAGGCGATGGTGTTGTCGGGATCGACGGTCGGCAGATATTTCGCGCGCAACGCCTCGAACGCCGTCGCGTCCTTGTCCTTTTCCCAGCGCCCCGGTCCGGCCTCCTTGGAATAGCGGATGGCGACGATGCCCGCGGCGTTCTCGAAGCCCGCGGCGTTGAGGATCGAACGCCCGGTCGATCCCGCCGACAACAGCTGCAGTGGCTTCCAGCCGAGTTCGGCCGCCTTGCGGATCGACTGCGACGACGCCTTGCCGGTCGAGATGTTGTAGAAGACATCGGCACCCGATTTCGAGAGATTGATCAGCTGGGAATCCAGCGTCGGATCGGTGAGGTCATAGGTCTGCTCCATGATCACCTTAGCGGTGCCGCCGGCATTCTCCAGCACCTTCTTGAAGGGCCCCAGAAAATCGCGACCGAAATCGTCGTTCTGGTAGAGGATGCCGACCCTGGCGTCCGGCTTCACGCTCACGACATGTTTGGCGAGAATCCGGGCTTCGGTCGGATAAAGCGGCAGGCCCGCCATGGTCCATTTGTTGTTTTTCGGATCGTTCCATTTCGACGCGCCGGTGTTGAGCAAAAGCTGCGGCACGCCCTTGGAATTGAGATATTTATGCACGGCGGTCTGCGGCGCGGTGCCGAGCGAGCCGAACAGCGCCAGCACTTCTTCCTGCTCCACCAGCCGTCTTGTGGCTTCCACGCATTTCGGCGCGCTATAGGCGTCATCCAGGGTGAGGAAATTCACCTTGCGTCCGTTGATGCCGCCCTTTTCATTCAGCATCTGGAAATAGGCCTCGCCGACCCGGCCGAGTACGCCGTAGAGCGACCCCGGGCCGCTATGCGGCACGGTCTGGCCGATCTTGATTTCGGTGTCGTTCGCGCCGAAATCGTATTTTTTCTCCGCCGCCCAGAGGTAGGGGGCGGGCATGGTGGACGCTGCGATCGCAGCAAGCGCGGTGGCGCTGAATTCGCGCCTCGTCGGTTTGTTGTTCATTTTGTTTCTCCCTGGGGCTTCGCATTGATCTACATTCGCACGGGCTCGGCAATAGCCAAGCGGCTTTGCTGCGCATGCCTTAATTCCGTGAGACGATATTTCAGGTCTTGGTTGCCACCACCACCAGGCCCGGCACCGCGACATTGTCCTCGTTGCGCGCCGACAATTCGTCCAGCTGCGACAGGGTGAGACCGGCATTGGCGATCGAGGCGCGCACGTAACCGGCACCATGCGCATAGCGCAGGCCCTCGCCGAGAGTGACGCCGTCGCCGCCATGGGTCTCCGCGGTGAACGCCAGCAGGCCGCCGGATGCCAGCACGCGCTTCGCCTCCCGCAACACGGGCGCGAGATCGGCGACATAGACCATCGCGTCGGCGGCGAGAACGAGATTGGCGCTGGAGTCCGCTTTTCCGCAAAGCCCCTCCAGCATGTCGGCGACCTCGAGCTCGGCATAAAGCCCGGTTACGCGCGCCCTTTCGATCATGCGCGGCGATAGATCAATGCCGGTGAAATGATCGACCTCTTTGGCAAAGGCAGTCGCCGCCAGTCCGGTGCCACAACCGAGATCGATGGCGCGCTTGAAGAAGGCCGGCTTGCGCACCGCGGCGCGCGCGGCCAGCACCGCCTTGAACAGCAGCGCAGGTCCGCGATAGCCGAGATCGTCGACCAGCGCGGATTCGAATTTTGGGGCGTATTGATCGAACAGCGCGCGCACATAGGCCTGTGGCATTGCCGAGAGTTTTTCAGCCCCTAGCAACATCAGGTGCAGGCCCGCGCCATGCCGGTCCTCGGGATCGGCGTCCTGCGCCCTTCGAAAAGCCGCGATCGCCGCCTCGCGCTCGCCTGACTGTTCGCGGATTTTGCCGAGCGTGAACCAGGCGGAGGCAAAGCCGGGCGCGAGTTCGGTGGCCTGCTGCAACAGATCGGCGGCGGCAACGAGATCGCCCTTCAGCTGCAGATCGCGCGCGAAATCGAACCGCCGGTCGGCCATCAGATCGCCGGAGGACAGGAACAGGCGCGCGGGCATCGGGCTCCAGGTGACGGGTAAAAATCAACGCAATTCGCCCTATATAGACAAAATGCGCCCGCAAGACATCCTGATGCCGGTTCCCGCCGGCCTTTGCTGCAAACCCGGCGGCTTCCATATCGATCCGGTGCGCCCCGTCGAGCGCGCCGTCATCACCCATGGCCATTCCGATCACGCCCGCCCCGGCCACGGCGCGGTGCTGGCTACGCGGGAAACGCTCGACATGATGCGGCTGCGTTATGGCGACAATTTTGCCGGAAGCACGCAGGCGATCGCCTATGGCGAGGAGATCAAACTCGGCGACGTCAGGATCAAATTTCACCCCGCGGGCCATGTGCTGGGCTCGGCGCAGATCGCGGTTTCCTGCAGCAGCACCTGCATCGTCGCCTCCGGTGACTACAAGGACGCGCCCGATCCAACCTGCGCGCCGCTCGAAGTGGTGCCGTGCGATGTCTTCATCACCGAGGCCACGTTTGGCCTGCCGGTGTTTCGCCATGGCGACGCGGCGCTCGAGGTCAAAAAGCTGCTGGCATCGGTCGCGCTGTTTCCGGAGCGGGCGCATCTGGTCGGCGCCTATTCGCTCGGCAAGGCGCAACGCGTGATCGCGCTGTTGCGCGCGGCCGGTTACGACGCGCCGATTTACCTGCACGGCGCGATGGAGAAGATCACGCGCTATTACCAAGCCTGCGGCATCGCGCTGGGCGAGCTTCGCCCGGTCCAGGGCATGAAGAAGGCCGATCTCGCCGGCACCATCACGCTGGCGCCGCCGTCGGCCACCTCGGATATCTGGACGCGGCGATTCCCCGATCCGGTCACGGCGTTTGCATCGGGCTGGATGCGGGTGCG
>DATNMT010000143.1:0-2061 GCA_035602495.1 Bradyrhizobium sp. | reverse complement strand
TTCGACGAGGTCGATGCGGCGCTCGGGCAGAAGCTCACCGCCACCATCTGGGAGGGCCCGGCGGAGACCCTGCAACTCACTGAAAACGCCCAGCCGGCGCTGATGGCGGTTTCGCTTGCGACCCTGCGCGTGCTGGAGAGCGAGGCGGGCTTTTCGGTGGCACGGGACGCCGCGTTCGTGGCCGGGCATTCGCTCGGCGAATATTCCGCGCTGGCGGCTGCCGGCAGCCTCAGCATCCCCGACACCGCGCGCCTGTTGCGCACCCGCGGCCTTGCCATGCAGAAGGCGGTGCCGGTGGGCGTCGGCGCCATGGCCGCCTTGCTCGGCCTCGATTATGAAACCGCGGTCGCCGTCGCCGACGAGGCGGCGCAAGGTCAGGTCTGTCAGGCTGCCAATGACAATGGCGGCGGGCAGGTCGTGGTCTCCGGCGACAAGGCCGCGGTCGAGCGCGCACTCGAGATCGCCAGGACCAGGGGCGCCAAGCGGGCCATGCTGCTGCCGGTGTCGGCGCCGTTCCACTGCCGCCTGATGCAGCCGGCGGCCGATGTGATGGCCAGGGCGCTCGCCGATGTCACCATCAGAAAACCGGCCTCGCCTGTGGTGTCGAACGTGCTGGCGGCGCCGATCACCGATCCCGATGAGATCCGCCGCCGCCTGGTCGAACAGGTCACAGGCACGGTGCGCTGGCGCGAATCGGTGGCCTACATGGCGAGCCACGGTGTCAGCCGGTTTTTCGAAATCGGCGCCGGCAAGGTGCTGAGCGGGCTGGTCAAGCGTATTGCGGACGGCGCGGTTGGAATTTCGGTCGGCGGCCCGAACGACATCGCCCCGGCCAAGGACGCGCTCGCCGCCGCGCAAACCGCCTGAGCGAGGGAGACAGGGCATGTTCGATCTGACTGGCAGGACGGCGCTCGTCACCGGCGCAACCGGCGGCATCGGCGGCGCGATCGCGCAGGCCTTGCACGACCAGGGCGCCACCGTGGCCATTTCCGGGACCCGGCGCGAGGTGCTTGATACCCTTGCCGGCAAACTGGGAAACAGGGTTCACGTGCTGCCGTGCAATCTCTCCGACAGTGCCGAGGTCGAGGCGCTGGTGCCGGCGGCCGAGCAGGCCATGGGCCAGGTCGACATTCTCGTCGCCAATGCCGGCATCACGCGGGACAATCTGTTCGTGCAATTGCGCGACGAGGACTGGGACGAGGTCATCAAGGTCAACCTGACCGCGACCTTCCGCCTGACCCGGGCCGCGACCAAGCTGATGATGCGCAAGCGTTTCGGCCGCATCATCGCGATCACCTCCATCGTCGGCGTCACCGGCAATCCGGGCCAGGGCAATTACACCGCCTCGAAGGCCGGCCTGATCGGCATGATCAAGACGCTGGGCGCGGAATACGCCAAGCGCAACGTCACCGCCAACTGCATCGCGCCGGGATTCATCAAGACGCCGATGACGGATGCGCTGAACGACAAGCAGCGCGAAACCATCCTATCCAAGGTTCCTGCCGCGCGATTGGGAACGCCCGAAGATGTTGCCGCCGCGGCGGTCTATCTGAGTTCGAATGAGGCGGCTTACGTGACCGGGCAGACGATTCACGTCAATGGCGGAATGGCCATGTTTTGAGCCGGTTAGCCCTGGCTCCAGCGGGTCGAAAACCGGTTTCCGGCGGCCCATGGAGGCTTATAGTCAAGGCTTGGGAAGTATGATAACCGAACCCCCAACGGATGGGCAAAGAACGCCTTGCAGGATTTTGAAACCCTGTATATTGGCGGGTGCGGAGCCTGCCGTCGTTCGCCGGGCCTCCGTCGGCAGTGACGGGGCCAAATCAAGACTATGCGCGATTGCGAAGGAAGTTTAACGACCACGATGGCTCGTACGTCTTGCGGTCGAGTCCAATGGAACAAGCACGAGGTTGAAGATGAGTGAGATTGGCGAGCGGGTTAAGAAGATTGTGGTCGAACACCTTGGTGTTGAACCCGAAAAAGTGGTCGACAACGCGAGCTTCATCGACGACCTCGGCGCCGACAGCCTCGATACTGTCGAACTTGTGATGGCGTTTGAAG
>DATNMT010000047.1:0-5409 GCA_035602495.1 Bradyrhizobium sp. | reverse complement strand
GTGCAGCGCCTTGCGCTCTTCGTGATGGCGCTCATGGACGGTTTTGGCGGCCGGTGCGGCTTCGTGGCCGCCGGCTTTCTCTTCCTTCTTGTCGGTGTCGGCCTTTTTGGCTGGCGTCTTTTCCTTGCCGCCGCCTTTTTCCTCGGCTTTCACGACATCCTTTTTGGGCGCGTGTTCCGCCATCTTGGCCTTCGATTCCTTCGAATACATGGCGTCATTGCTCCATTTTCGCGCGGGATTTCTGGTATAGCTTTGATGCGGCGCGCACCGTTTTTAGATCAAGCTGCTCCGGGTTTCCTTTCCCGCGCCGCGCTTCATTCTCCGCGAGTTCCTTTTTCGTGACTCCTTTGACAGCGCCAGGCGCTTATTCGTTTTCGTCACCTTCTTTGTCCGTTCCTTTTTCGTCCGCCATCTGTCTAGGCTTCCATCTTGTGGCGGGACTTCTCGTACATCTTGGACGGCTTGCGCTTGCCGTGATGCATTCCCATCAAGTTCTGCGCCAGCCGCGCCTCCTTGCCGAGCGCGCCGGGCGCGTCAGCCTTCTCGGCGGCGTACTCGCGCGTGGACTTGCCGGCGGCTTCGGCCTTCGCCTTGAAGACGCCTTTGCGGCTTTCGGGAACCGCCCGGCTGATCCACTTTTTGGGCTTGCGCTCGGCCATTCCGGTTGTCCTGGACATCATGTCTACGATGGTCGGGTGGGACATCTACCGTTCCATCTTGTCCCGCGACCTGGCGTACATCTTCGACTTTTTCTTTTCGGGCAGTTTGCCGCCGGGATCGGCTTCGGCAAATTCCTTGGCGGCGCGGCCTTCCTTCGTGTTCTTGTCCTTGTTGCCGAATGCCCATCGGCGCTGTGCTTGGGATACGGGGGGCATCAGAGCTCTGCGTTCGCTGTGACCTTACCGGTGCCCCCGTTATCCACGATCGTCATCGATAGACCGACCGCAATCGTGGAAGACGTCAATGAGCACTGCGCCACCGTCATCGATGGCGAGGCCGCCATCGTTCCAAGCGTGGCGTCGGCGGCCAAAGCGGAGCAATTGGTCGCCGTGGTTTCCGCCGTGGTGGTGAAGCCCGCAAAACCTGCCGCATAGGTCATGGTCGGGACACCACGCATCACCACCGGGAAGTTGATCAGCCACTGCAATTTGCCGTTCCCGTCACCCGCGCCAGCCGTTGTGACATGACCGAAGCCGCGGAACGTCGCCGCCGCACCTTCGCTGATCACGTAGGCATAGCGGTACTGCAACAGCGATTCTTGCGCCTGGCTGCGGCGGGAGAACGTCTTGGCGCGGGTGTCGTTGACGTTGAGCGCAGCACCGGCCGAACCGGCAACCGTTCCCAGCGCATTGTTGCGGGTGAGCTGGATGTTGCCGAATGCGATGTAGTCGTTGGTGCCCGCGGTTCCCACGGGGGTATAGCAGATCGCGATGGCGACCTGGGCAATACCGGAGGGGAACGGCGCGACGGCGGTATAACGGCCTCCGGTGCTCGGGCCGGTCAGGCTGACGGTGACGCCGGTATTGACCTGGCCGGTCCACAGCGAAGAGCCGCCGCCGCCGGCATTGAGGTTGAAGGCCGCCGTGGCCGCCGAACCGTCAACTCCCGTTCCGGAGATGAAGTAGACCACCACGTTGCCGGAGGCCGCGGAGAAGTTCGCACCGGTCACCGCATCGAAATCGACTTCGCCCGTCGCGCTCTGGAAGGCATAGGAATTCACAGATTCCAGGACCTGCATCATGCACATCTGCACAACGCCGGTCTGGCCGGACGTGCGCGCCATCTTGAACGCGGCCTTGTAGCCGGGGCGAAGATCGGCAGCGGTCGTGTCCTGCGATACCGTCATTGCGGTATTGGTGCCGGACCAATAGGCCCAACGATCCGGGCCGCCGTAGGCGAGCGTGGTGGTGACCGAGGAGCCGGACGTGGCGCGCTGGAACAGGTTCGTGGTGGCGTCGCCGCCGATCAGCCAATTCTCGGGGTTGTTGCCGGAGAGCGTCGCGCTGTAGTTGCCGAGCAAGGGAGCGGGCGCGTAGACGTTGCCGGCTTGCGGGGCACCGCCGACGATATCCTGGAACAGGTCGGTCGGGCCGATCGCCTGCACCTGCGGAACGCCGATGGTCTGCGAGAGGGCGAGCGCGCCGACCGCGATGCTGCCGAGCAGTCCGAGGCCGGCGGCAATCCACTTTTTGTTCATGTCATCTCTCCTTGAAGGCCGTGGGCCGGATTCTTGTGAGTGAGGTTACCGGATTCTGTTCCAGGTGGTGTCCGGGAGCGAGTAGAGGTAGCCGACGCCGCTATCGGCCGCGATGGCGAAGGTGGGCGCTTCCGGCAGCGGATCGCCCGGAGCCGGGGCGGGAGGTGGCGGCGGGGCGGGGCTCAGATTGAGCTTCTGGCCGGGGCTCGGCAGCAGGGTCACTGCCGCAAGCGCGAGGCTCGTGGAGATATGGCATTTCTGGCCGTCCACAGGCTTTGGCGGCAATGTGATGGTCACCGCGTCCAGCGGCTCGGTCGGGAAGATCATCACTTCCGACACGCCGTCCAGGATTTGGATCGGCTCAACCGGCACGTCGAAGGTCACGTCAACCGGCGTGAGCGTGGCCGCGGGCGGCGGCGGGGCGGGTTGAGGCGCGACCGGCGGCGCGCCTGGAGCGACAGCAGCGGCGGGGGCGGATGGCTTCGGCCGGACCACAAGGCGCACCTCGCCGGGGGTGCCGGGCTTGACGTTAGTGGCGGACACGGCTGGCGTGTTCACGTCGCGCGCAATGGCGCCGTCCGGGATACCCGCGCCGGACACTTTCGCGCCCGCGAGCCCATCGGTCGCCGCGAGCCCCGAGATGGTGCTGTGGCGAAGCAGGATCGTGAAGACGATCGGCTGCGGAACATTCGTGGTCGGCGCGAACGGGGCGACGTTCGTCAATTCGATGGTGCCGGTCTGCCCTGGCAGCGCTTCGACCAGGACCGACTTGACCGTGACGCCTGCGCCGATCCCATCCGTCGCAACGCCGGCATTGACCAAGCCATCGGTCGCGGCGAGCCCCTTGATCTGCTTGCCGTCCAAAATGCCGGTTGCATTCACCGCAATGGTGCTGCCCGCCATCCGGACGATGCCGGACTGGGTGACCTTGCGCGCTGGCTGCGGGGTGACCTTCATGTAGCCGGCGGCGTCGCGGAACTGCGCGACCGACATTTCGTCGGTCTGTGGTCCGACACCGTGGACGCTGACTTTCTGCGAGCCGGATGGTGATACGATCATGTCTGTGTCCTCGGTTGGGTCACCGGTTAATCGACGCGATACCAGGTGTTTTTGGCGAGCGAGTAGAGGAAGGTCGAGCCGAGCGCGCTGGATTCCGTGCACGAGGTCGGATTGACGCCGACAATGACGACGCCGGTCGGCAGCGTGGCGCCGATGGTCAGGGTTCCGGTGTTGCCGCCGGGGCAACTCACGCGCTGCTTGAGGCCGTCAACCGGCGCGGTCGCAAGGGTGAGGTTCCAGGTGGTGATGGCGCCAATGGCGATGATCTCGCTCGATGTATTTGGGGCCGTGGTGGCGACGGTCGTTCCGGCCGCAACCAAAGTATAGCCGGCGGCGTCGCGCGCCTGCACGAGTTGGATGGTTTCAATCCGCGGACCAAGGCCGGCGACGTTGATCTGTTCGGCACCGGTCGGGGAGGTGAGATAGAGGCCCGGCACACCGGCCGGCTGGGCAAGTGCAAACCCGATGGCGACGCAGGCAGCAGCGGCGATTCCGACAATCCATCTGTTCATGCGTCGTCTCCTTAACCCGAAGTGAGTGGCCCGATGGCAAGCGATTCGTTCGCGCCGCCGGTCTGCGAGATTCGATAGTTGAGCGTACCGCCGCCGAGTACGGATGTGAACGCCGTGCAATTGAAGCGGTACTGTACATTCTTCTCGGGCTCGCCGAACGTGAGTGAGATCGGTCCCACGGTCGCACCGGTCCACTGCGCCAGCGTGCCGCTGCCGCCGATATTACAGACCAGCCACGTCTTGCCGCCGTCGAACGAACGCTCAAGCTGCACGGTGCCATTGAACGTGATCGCACCGCCGGTGAAGGAAGCGTTCGCGTCCGCGCCCGTGGTCAATACGGCATTCGCCGTCAAGGCAGCCTGGAACGCGATGAGATTGGCCGGCGTGACCAGCGGTACGAGGGTTGGATTTGCCGAAAGCTGGATAATTCCCGGCGTGCCGGGGTTGTTCGCGGTCGGTGCGACATACGCCTGCACAATGACAGCGACGGTCGTGCTGGCCGGCAGCGTCACACCCTGGCGATCGGCGGATGGGATCGTGATCGTCGCCCCAAGCAGGCGATCGGTTGGAAACATTCCCTTGACTTGGCCGTTGGCAAGGAGCGTGCCGTAGTGCGTCCGCGGTGCCAGCGCCAGCGTGACGTTGGTGTCCGAAAGCACTCCCACGGTCGAGCCACGGGGCAGGTTGGCGCTGTTGATGGCGTTCCCGGCGGCAAGGCCGGTTGCACTCGCAACCGTGGCTGCAAGTGAGCCTGCCGTGGTCGTGAGCGCCGTCGTGATGGCGGCCCACAGCAACAGATTCATCGGTCCCCGAAACTCGAACGGCGCTCCTGGTCCCACGCCCGTAATGGTCCCGGACAGCACGGCGGTTGCATTATCCCCTGCCGGGGGAATGCCCGCCGCGTTGGTGCCGATTGCTGCCGGGATACCCATGGATGGTTACTGCCTCGGGGCGTTCTCGCCGCGCCGCAGCGGCTGGGCGACGGTGCCGAGCACATGCACGAACGGCGCGTTCGGATCGTTGTTGTCGTGCGCGGTGCCGGGGATTTCCAGCGAGTCCGGGAACGCGTGCTGCGAGGCCGTGGCGGTCTGCCGGCGGTCGGGCTCGCCTTTGACTGTCATCTCGCCCTTGATGGCGTGGCCGGCGGGCGACATGATCCATTCGCGCTCGTCGGTCGCGGTTGCGCCGCCATGCGGTCCCACGATGCGGCCAAGCTTGATCGAGGCGCCCAGCGATTCCTTGAATGCCGCATAGATCGCCTCGGCGGTCTTGTTGACCGGCAGCATGGCAAGCGATGGCATACCGGTCCAGGTGATTTCGCGCTGGATGACCTTGCCGCCCTTTTCGGCGCGGGTGAAGGGCTGAACCAGGCGTTCATTGAGATAGACGGGCGCGATCAGCTTGTATTCGGGCGCGTCACCGCGCTTGCGGGCGGCGGCGATGAGTTCCCATGCGCGTTGCGTTGCTGCCTCGCGGCGGCGCATTTCTTCGGGCGGGACTTTTGTTTTTGGGCGCCCCTGTTCGTTTGCCTCCTGGAATTGCCCAATCAATTCCGAAAACATTCCCTTCATTTCCGCGCCAAGGCCGGCCTGTGCCTTGATTTCTTCAAAGGCTTTCGCGACTTCGGCCTTGGCGGCTTCC
>DATNMT010000046.1:0-15507 GCA_035602495.1 Bradyrhizobium sp. | reverse complement strand
CTACTACGATCTGGTGCGTGACGGTCGGCCGCTCCCCGAGATGTTGCGCGAGGCTGTGCGCATCCATGGGCCCTACACGCACGTTCCCTACCACGAGCGGATCGACAACGGCTTCGTCAACTTTGTCAACAACGACCATTGCCTTTTAAGTGCCCGTGCCACGTTGCACCTGTCGAAGTGGCTGCCTGCAGAGATGGCCGGACTACCGATGGCGCAGACCATTTGGTACATTCCGACCGGTCTCGACATCTGGAACCAAAAGATCAACAAGGCACCCGGCCACTACGCCCGTGGCATGGCACCCCAGAACAGCGCACCGCCGAAGCCCGTCGTACACTGGCCGGACCAAGAGCCGGAGCGTCTCGACGGGCCGTTGCGCGACCGCCTCGACCAATGGATGACGCTGGTGCATCGCGGCCGCGTGCTCGAAGCTTATCGCGTCTTTCTCGGACTCATGCAGAACAAGCCGGAGCGCAAAGCGGTACTCGCCGAGCTGGTGTTCGCCGGCCTTATCGATTTGCAGGACCGTGCCTTCCTCAACCGTTCCTATACCACCGGCCACAAGTCCTATCGGGCGCGCGCCACGGTCGAGCTGGGAACGGTCATCGGCTGGGACGACGCGCATGCGGTGCTCTATGCCGGGGCGCTGGATATCGCCGTCGGTCCGCGCTGGTATTCGACCTACGAGATGGCGTGCAACTGCGTTACCCACTACCTCGAGCAGCAGAAAATCTCTGCAGTCCCCTACGCGGGCACCACGGCCAGGGAATTGGCATTGCTTGCAAATTCCGAGCCGCTGACCGCGACCGAGGCGGAGGCATTCCTCGAAGTCGTGTTGCGTCAGTACGAGCCGGCCTATCTTGAGCAGTTGAGCCGGCTGCTGCTCGCGGGCAAAGGGCCGCGCCAAATCCTCGACGTTTTGCAGATCGGCGCCGCACAGGTGTTGCTCGAGACGCAGGACAGCCTCAACTTCTCCATTTCGCAACACTGCTACGAATACTGCAACACGCTCGGCTGGTTCTACGATTCCTTCGAGCATCCGCAACGCCTGAAGCTGCTGTACTCGGCCGCCTCATTCCTCAACCGCAACGCCTGGCATCAGAAGAATATCGGCGATGGAAGGGCCTATGTGGCTGACCTTCCTGCCGGCGCCGAGCGAATGAGTGAGCTGCAACTACTGGAGCGCACCATGGCCGCCATCGTCGCACTCGATGGACCCCAGGCCGTCGCTTGGGCCAAGGCGTATCTCGCGAGCAGCGGCGACCGCCAAACGTTAGTGCAACAGTTGGCGCTGACCGCCTGCCGCCTCGGTAACGACCCGCACAACCAGGAGATCGCTCAGTGCCTACTTGAGGACTACGCGAAGAACCGCAGTTTCGACCGCGACCGGTTGCTGCTTGCGTGCGTACAGCATACCGCCGTGCACAGGAAGTACGGCGATTTTCTTGAATGCGGTCGCCGCTACGGACGAGCCATGGGCGTTGCCGCGCTGGCCTGACGAACGTCCGCCCGCACCTGGCGCGAAACCAACGCATAACGCCCAATTGTCCGACATCCCAGCGAAAAGGCGGCAAACCCGAGAAAAGGCCAATTGTTGTCATCGGCCGACACCTGGGGCAGCCCCACCCGCGGCACACCAATGTACGCTGCCCTCTGACTTGACTGCACCACCTCCAATGGGCAACGTCTGTCCGCCCGAGAGGATCGGTCATGCCCGTCAAAATCATTGGAATGATCGGCGTGGCGCCGCCGAGCAGCAAAGCCAGCCTGCATGTGATCGAGGGCGGCTTGTCGCCGTCCTATCTTACTGAATTTGCCCGCGCTCATGATCGGGCTGGCTTCGACATGGTGCTGGTTGGCTATTCGTCCTCGTCGGCGGAAGGATTCCTGGTCGCGCTTTACGCGGCAATGCAGACGGATCGGCTCGGCTATCTCATTGCGCATCGGCCCGGCTTCGTGGCGCCGACTCTGTTGGCGCGCAAGATAGCGACGTTCGATCATCTGACGGGCGGCAGGCTCGCGGTTCACATCATCACCGGCAAGTCCGATGACGAGCAGCATGGCGATGGCGATTTCAGCCCGAAGGACGAGCGCTATCGACGGGCGGCGGAATATCTGGAATTGATGAACCTCGCCTGGTCGAACGATGAACCGTTCGATTTCGCGGGAAGCTTCTACCGCGTCGAGGGCGCGCATTCCGATGTGCGCCCGCTGCAGCAGCCGCATCCTCCGTTGTTCTTCGGCGGCGCTTCGCCCGGCGCGCTCGAGATGGGCGCGAGACTGTGCGACGTCTACGCGATCTATGCCGAGCCGCTGGCGTCGACGCGCGACCGCATCGCGCAGTTCCGCGCACAGGCGGCGGCCTTCGGACGCGTGCCGGGATTCAACGTCTCGGTTCGCCCCATCATCGCTGACACCGAGGGAGCAGCGTGGGAGAAGGCCAATCGTATTCTCGGGGCGATGAACGTGGCGAAGGGCTGGAGGCGACAGGAAGAGGCGACCGGACCCGTCGACAATGCCGGCAAGCGGCTCATGGGGTTCGCTCTGGAGAGCGACATTCATGACGAGCGCCTCTGGATGCCGATTGCGAAGGCGACCGGCGCGCTCGGCAATACCTCGTGTCTCGTCGGCACGCCCGAACAGGTCACTGAGTCGATCCTCAAATACTACCGGCTGGGAATCAACTCGTTCCTTATCCGCGGCTTCGACCCGATGAACGATGCGACAGAATTCGGCAGAGAGCTCATCCCGCGCATCAAGGCCGGCGCCGCCGCGATCGACGGCATGAAGGCAGCCGAATGACCGCGCGAACAGATCATCTCGACCGTACCAGTTTCCCTGCTCGCGCGATGCCGTCGGTGACGGCTTAGATCGTGTCACGGCGGTATTGGCCAGAGAAGCGCAATTGGTCGACGATCGGTGCCAAGGCGATCGTCGCTGCTAAAATTATCCAGTGCATGATCGCGCATTCCAGACTAGGCTGCGGCGGTCGCAGGATGGGGGGTCATCGAGGCCGACTTCACCGCGGGCGCCGCATGGGGCTCCAATAAGACCGACAAACTCTCGCCGCCTGATATTGCCCCCGGCTCTGCTAGTGCATCGTATCGGCGGAATCTCACAGCTGAAAGGGGCACCCGAGACTTTTGCTGCGCAGCCTGCCACACCCGACGTCCGAGATGGGGTCAACGGACCTGGTGGAACGCCCGAACTGGGTCCGCTCATCCCCGCGCCCGAGGAACGGACATCGTCAGACCGCTCTGGCCTGACCGCTTGGTGCCATGAGACCATTCAGCGCCGCAAAAAAGTCGTGGAGGCATTTGAGGAGACATCTCAGGTCCTTGCTTAAGCCAGCGATCCGTCCGGTATGCTTGCGGTGTGAGACGAAACGGGCCAGCTAGCTGGCCCTCATCCTTTAGAATCAATCGTGCTTGCGTGAAGACCTTTGACCATCGATGAGAGAGGTAGCGCTCCGGCGATTGTTTTCCGCTTTGCTCCCGATAGTGTTCTCTAATTCCGGGTCTGGGTGTCAAGCTCTCCAACGATCATCCTTGCCGGGCCCACTGTTCTCTCCGCGGTAGGGGTAAGCCCTCCGCATGATGGCGTAAGGTGACGCTGGCGGTTCAATGTTGCAATCGCGGTCGGCCTTTCGGACGCTCGCAAAAAATCGGTCGAACTCACCATCGCCATCGTCCCGGCAGGGACGTCTTTTCCCGCCGTTTGGCGGGATCTCGGTATTCTCCTCGCTAGGCAGCAATCTCCTTCTTCGACCAGTTGAATTCGGTTCCATCGATCCACATGCGATGAAGAATGACCGCGAGCTTACGCGCGACCGCAACCTTGGCCTTGCGGAGCCCGTTGCGCTTGGCGAGTTTCATCCCCCAGGCCTTCACGGCCGACCATGTCGGGACGCGGGTCAGCAGAACGCCGGCTGCTTCAAATAGATAACTTCGCAGCATGGCGTCGCCGCATTTGGAGATTCGGCCGGACCAATCGACCTCCCCGGAAGCGTGGCGTCTACTGGTTAGCCCGATATAAGCGCCTACGCTTCTCGACCGCGCAAACCGTGCCGGATCGTCAATCGTTGCCTTGAAGGCGAGCGCGGTGATCGGACCGACACCAGGTACGGTCATAAACCGGCGGACCTGCGCATCATGACGCGCCAGTCTCATAACCTTGCGGTCAAGCTCACTGACCTGCTGCCCGACGGCATTGCGCGCTTCGAGCAGCGGTCTGATCGCAGCTATCAGCTCAGGCCGGCCCTCGATCAACTCCTCGGCTCGCACGGCGAAGACATTGAACTTGGCACGGCCGATGACGAGACCAAGGTTCTTGAGAAGGCCGCGGACATGGTTCTCGAGATCGCGCTTGATCTTGACCAGCAGCGCCCGGCTCGCCAGCAGCGCCCTGACCGAGTGGCTGTCGATATCCTTGACGTGCACTTCCTTAAACCAACCCGTCTGCATGATGCGGGCGATCCCGATAGCATCGTTGCGGTCGCTCTTGTTGATCTGCATCTTGAGCACCGCCTTGGCATGGCGCGCGTCGATACAGATTACCGGCAGGCCAAGCCGCTTAAGCTCAGTCCATAGCCATGTGGATGTTGGTCCGGTCTCGAGGCCGATGCGTACCGCGTCCGGCGCCCTTGACCTCACGTAAACGGAGATCGCCTCAGGATCTGAATCGACCACGCCCTCTCGCACGACCGACCCCGTCTGGTCCACCACGCAGATCGACGTCTGCTTCAACGACACGTCCAGTCCGACATAGTATTCCATTGCCGCTCTCCATCGTTGCAAGGCCACATCAGGTTGGCCTCATACGTTCCTGGAGAGCTGATTCCCTTGCCTTTGTCTGGCTCGATCCCGGAATTACCCCATGTTGCAAAAGTCGTTTTGCAGAAGGTGTCAAAAATTCTGAGGGCCGCAGGCGCGGTTTTCGTGTAGAGATCGGAGGAGGGAGAGGAACTGGGTTCGAACCTTCTCCACGTATTCCAGGTAGCCTGGGGGGTCCAGTGGGACTTTGGGGTCTTCGGAAATGGCGCCGCCGCCCGAGATCGCTTGAAGCAGCCTTAAGGGCCCGGCCGACGATACCCCGGTCAGTCTCCGGGGCTGGCTGTAGAGGCTAAAAAGCCTCCCGCACCCGACGGGCCGCCGGTCCCGTTCACCCCCTCATCCACCCGCTACATCCGACACTCTGATGAGACGCGCCTGGCTCCTCTTGCCGTCGCGAATATTCTTGTCGCCGACTTCTTCATCACAATTCGACAGAAGCAGCCATCGATGTCAATGCCAGGACCTCCCATCGTTGAGCCTGGCTGCTTCGACAAATCCTGGCGCTTCTGGCACACGGGCATATTGCAGTGATGGCTCGATCTTCGAGGATCTGGATACCCATCGTCCACTTACGTAAATAGGAAAAGGCGATATTACGGCCGACGCGGCGGCGGCATGATGGTTTCTGAGCCAAAACTCTTGGCGCGAACCTGCGGCGAACCCAGGAACCAACTCTCTTCTTTCGCCAATGCCGCGACCTCCGGCAGGATGGACACATCGACTCCGGGCAAGTAGGCGGCAGTGTACTCCACCTTGAACACCTTCGTTTCTTCGATCAGGATTTTGAGCCGGCCGGAGTCTAGATCATCTGCAAACAGATCAGGCGCCAGCAGGCTGACGCCGACGCCGCGTCGCACCAGCGCCGCCACCACGCTCGAACTGTTGCAGCGATGCACGAGCGAGGGCGTGACGCCGGCGTCCTCGAACCAGTTGACGATGGAATAATAGGCGTTGGCGTCCTGCGGCATGCTGATGATCGGCAGTTCGGCGAGATCCGCCGCAGTCATCTCGCGATCCTTCGGGCTGAGCTTGGGGTGGCCGAGCCATTTCATGGCGCAACTGCCGAGCGATACCTTGACGACGCTGGGCAACTGGATCGGCCCCGGCAGCAGCGCGATGTCGATCTGGCGGCGACCCAGCTTATTGGCCAGCCGGCTCGAGAGGTCGACATCGATTTCGAGCTGCACCCGGGGATACCGCTCCTCGATCCGGGTCAGCAGATTCTGGAACCAGGTCAGTGCGATGCTTTCCACCAGCCCTACCCGGATTGTGCCGCTGGCGGCTTTGCCGCTGGCCGCCACCCGCATGGTGGCGACCTCGGAGAGGATGCGCTCGGCATTGCCGAGGCAGAGGTGGCCGAGCGGAGTAGGCACCACGTTGCGGCCCTGCCGGCGCAGCACCTTGGCGCCGAGCTCGCGCTCCAGTTCCTGGATGCGCCGGGTGATGGCCGGCTGGGTCAGGTTGAGGTGCTGCGCGGCGGCGCCGATGCCGCCGAGCCGGGCCACCCACACCAGTGTTTCGAGATGCCTCGAGTCCATGAACATATAAAATATGCGCATGAGTTCAATGTCTATATTTCATTTGTATTGCAGTGCAATAGCCCGAATAATCTTTCTCCAAGGCCAGTCCGCGTCATGTTTTGGAAAGAGGAGTTGGGATCTCATGCGCAATCTTTATATGTCAGCATCCTCATATCTGCAGCGGACAGCCCTGATGGCCGGTCTGGTGCTTGCCACCCTCGGCGCTGCAAAGGCCGATGAGGTGACGTGCGAGCCGGCCAAGGCGGTGGAGAAATATCCCGGTCTGGCCGGCAAGACCATCAAGATCGGTCAGGACGGCGAGAGCGTGCCGTTCAGCATGCGCGACCCCAAGGACTTCAACAAGCTGATCGGCCTCGACGCCGATCTCGCCCGCGCCGCCTTTGCCTGCGTCGGCGTGCCCATGGATTTCTCCATCGGCACCTGGGCTGGCCTGATCCCGGCCACCATGGCGGGCCAGATCGACATCATGTGGGACACCCTGCTGTACACCCCCGAGCGCGCGAAGAAGATGGACTTCGTGGTCTACATGAACGCCGCCACCGGCATGCTGGTGGCCAAGGGCAACCCGAAGAACGTCCATGCCCTCGGCGACATCTGCGGCATCACCGCTACCACGACACTGGGCACTACCCAGGAAGCCATGCTACGCGAGGCCAGCACCAAATGCGTCGCCGCCGGCAAGCCGGCGGTCAACATCATCACGTCTTCGGACATGCCGAGCGGCGTGCGTCTGATCCAGAACGGCCGCGCGGATCTGGTGGCGATCAACAAGTTCGTCGGCGAGAACCTAGTAGCGGCGAATCCGACCACCATCGAAAGCGCATTTGACGTGGTGACCGGCGCCAAGATCGCGGTCGGCACCGCCAAGGGCAATCCGGACCTGATCAAGGCGATCCGCGACGCCATAACGGCGATCCGCGCCAACGGCACCGAGAAGGCGATCTACGAGCGCTACAAGGTCGATTACAGCCTCACCACCGAGCCCACCGTTCTTACCGAGTGAGCGCAGCGCACACGACTTCACTTCTCCCCGCAGGGGATAGGTGAGGCGCAGCGCACTTCTATTTCAATGGAACGCGATCCAGGAGACACCCATGACCACCGGACTGCCCGCCGTACAGCAGCACGTCGATGCCGCGCGCGTGCTTGAGATCGAGCAGGGCCTGCTGCGCATCCCGAGCTCGGCCTTTCAGGAGCACCAGATCGCCGATCACCTCGCCGAGCGCATGACGGAGATCGGCCTCGACGTCACCATGATGGACGTGGTGCATCCGTTCGATCCGACCATCACCAGCCGGCAGCCGATGGGCATTTTGCGCGGCGACGGCGGCGGCCCGAGCCTGATGCTGAACGGGCACATGGATCCCGGCGTCGAGATGCCCGGCTGGTCGGTGGATCCCTATGGCGCAAAATTCGAGGACGGCTGGGTCTGGGGCATGGGCGCCCATGATGACAAGGGCGGCCTTGCTGCAGCGTTCTGCGGCGTCGAGGCGGTGATCAAGTCCGGCACGCGTCTCAAGGGCGACGTGCTGCTGTGTCCGGTGATCGCCCACAAGCTCGGCGGCGCCGGCACCCGCGCGCTGCTCAACAGCGGCGTGCGCGCCGACCTATGCATCAACATGGAACACTCCAACAATACCATCGCCACGGTGTGCGTTGGCATCGTCATGGTGCGCATCCGCGTCGAGGCGCCGGAGCTGTTCTTCCGCTACAGCGCCGAAGCCAAGGCGCAATACTGGAATCCTATCGAACAGCTCTGCGAAGTGGTCCGCCGCATCGGCCCGAGCCTCGATCCGATTCCGGAAGGCAGCTGGATGAATTTCACGCCGCACGCCGACCTGCCGGGCTTCCCGACCCACACGTTTGATACCTTCCACAAGGAGCACTACTACCAGAAGAATTTCACCGGGCTACACAGCAAGCAGGCCGAACTGCTGCTTCAGTTTCGCACCGTGCCCGGCCAGACGCTGCATAGCGTGGCCGCAGATCTCGCGGCGCTGCTGGAAGGCATCAAGCGCGATCATCCGGCATTCAACTGCAGTTTCGAGCTGCCCGCAAAGGGCACCGAGACCGGCTGGTGCCAGGAGCCGATGGAATGCCCGCGCGATCACGCGCTGGTGACGGCGCTGGCGGTGGGGCAGGAGCGCGCTTCCGGCGCGCCGGCCGAGGTCGGCGGCTGGGGCCGGCTCGGCAATGTCGGCGACGGCAACATCATCGCCGCGCTGGGCATCCCGACGGTGCAATACGGTCCCGGTGACATCCGCATCTACAAGGAATGGCCGACCGCCGACGAGCGCGTGCTGCTGTCGCAGTTGGTGACGGCGGCGCAGGCCGTCGCCCATGCTACGGTCACCGTGTGCGGATGATGCGAAATGGCGGAGCCGCGAACCGGAAGGCGAGCCGATGACTGAGATGGTAGCGACAGCCAGGACACGTCCGTCCCGCAAGGTGATCTGGGCCGGCGCCGCGGCGCTGGTTCTGGTCATTGCCGTCGCGCTCGGTTGGCGCTCCAGCCTGATGCCCGAGCCGGTAATGGAGATGCTGTCCTACGTCACATCGTCATTCCTGCTCGACGGCGCCGTGACGGCGATCGAGATCGCGGCGCTCGCGATGCTCGGCGGCATCGTCCTCGGCCTGCTGCTGGCGTTGATGCGGCTGTCTACGCCGGCGCCGGTGCGCGGCGCGGCGTGGTGCTACATCTGGTTCATCCGTGGCACGCCCATCATCCTCCAACTGGTGTTTCTCTACGACGCCCTGCCGGTCGTCGGCATCCGGCTCGACAGCTTCACCACCGCGGTGGTCGGCTTCATGCTCAACGAGGCCGCGTTCTGCGCCGAGATCATCCGCGGCGGCATCCTTTCGGTGGACCGCAAGCAGAACCTCGCCGCTGCATCGTTCGGCATGGGGCCGTTCCTGACGCTCCGCCGCATCATCCTGCCGCAGGCCATGCGCGCGATCCTGCCGGGCATGGCCAACCAGACCATCTCCATGATCAAGGGCACCTCGATCGCCTCGGTGATCTTCGTCAATGAGCTAACCTTCCGCTCGCAGCAGATTGTCGGCCAGAATTTTAAATTCTTCACGGTGTTCGCCGCGGCCGGCATCATCTACCTGATCATGACCAGCGCCGTGGCGGCGGCGCAGTATTATCTCGAAAAGAATTATAGTGCCGATGCCGAGCGCAAGCCGAAGATTATCGTCGCCGCCCCGACCCGCGGCGCGGCGCCCGTGTCGCCGACGGTGTGGATGGACACCCTCAATGCCAGCCAGACGGTGGGCGCGAAAGCCGACGCGCCGTTCGTGGTCTGCCGCAACGTGCAGAAATCCTACGGCACGCGGGAGATTCTTGGTGGCCTCGATCTCACCGTGAAGCGCGGCGAGGTGGTCGTGCTGATGGGGCCGAGCGGCTCCGGCAAGAGTACGCTCTTGCGACTGGTCAACCATCTCGAAGCCCTCGACTGGGGCGAGATCACCGTCGACGGCAACTATGTCGGCTATGCCAAGGTTGTCGGCGATCGCCTGGTGCCGACCCGCAACCTCGCCAAGGCCCGCGCCGATGCGCGCATCGGCATGGTGTTTCAGCACTTCAACTTGTTCGATCACCTGACGGCGCTGGAGAACATCATCGAGGCGCCGATCCGCGTCCACGGCGAGGATCCCGACAAGATGCGCGCGCTGGGCATGAGCCTACTCAACGCCGTAGGCCTGTCGGCCCATGCCGATCACTTTCCGCACCGTCTGTCTGGCGGCCAGCAGCAGCGCGTGGCGATTGCGCGCGCGCTGGCGATCTCGCCGCGCCTGATGCTGTTCGATGAGCCGACCTCGGCGCTCGATCCCGAACTGGTTGGCGAGGTTCTTGCGGTGATCCGCCGCCTCGCCGAAGCCGGCATGACCATGATCGTGGTGACCCACGAGGTCCGCTTCGCCCGCGACGTCGCGGACCGTGTGGTGTTCATGGACGAAGGCCGCGTCATCGAGCAGGGCCCGCCCGAAGAAGTTCTGGATCACCCGAAAAACGAACGCACCCAGCGATTCCTCAGAATGGTCGAACAGACGGAAACGGAAACATGAAGGCTGCAGTCAAGGATTTCGTCCAGCTCGAAAGGCTAACGCAACAGATGGATACCCGCGGCCTCGACGCCATCGTGGCGCGGGCCGGTATCAACTTCACCTATCTCGCCGGCTTCGCCTATCCCGGCACGCTGGCGCGCCACCTCGACCTCGCGGATTCGCCGCGCGGCGTTTACCTCATATGGCCGCGAACCGGTGAGCCGCGCATCGTCGTCAATGCCATCGCGGAGGGACTGGCGCGCCGCGACTCCTTCGTCGAGCACTTCGATGTCTACGAAGGCTACACCGAGCCGCCGATCGAGAAGCTGGCGTCGGTCATCGCCGCGATGGGGCTTGCCGAGTCGAATGTCGGCTTCGAGACCAATTTCATCAGCGCTGCCGACTGGGAGACGCTGCACACGCGCCTACCGAAGATGCAGATGACCAATTCCACCGAAATGATGGATGTGGTGCGCGCGGTAAAGACGCCCAGCGAGCTGGCCTATCTGAAGCGCGGCGCCGACATGCTGGACGATGCGTTTCTCGCCTGCTTCCCGCTGGTGCGGCCGGGCATGCGCGAGCGCGACCTGCATGCAGCGCTGGTGGGTTATTGCCTGTCGCACGGCTCGGAATTCACCCACGGCATTCTCAACTCCGAGCGCAACACCATCCAGTATGCCGGCGAGAGCGATTTTGCGTTTGCCGCGGGCGATGCAATCCGCACTGACTACGTGGCCTACATGCAGGGCTATGCCGGACACCAGTCGCGCTGCGCCGTGGTGGGCAAGCCCTCGGCCGAACAGACCCGCCAGTACACGGTGATCCGCGACATCTACCGCGCCGCCAACGACCGGTTGCTCCCGGGCAAGACCGCCGCCGAAATCTATCAATTCGTGGTGGAGAAGTTCGAGGCGGCCGGCATGGCCTACAAGTCGATGCTGGCGGGGCACAGCGTCGGCGCGTGGTGGCACCAGCAGGAGCCGGTGATCGCGCGCGGCAATCCGCGCGTACTGGAGGAGGGCATGGTGATCGCCATGGAGCCCCATGTGAACCACTGGCACATCCAGGACATGTTCGTGATTCGCGCCGATGGTCCGGAGCTAATCTCCGACAAATTCTCTACCGACGAGATTTTCGCTTGCGGCCTCTAACGGGCCGGCCGGCAACAAATATCCAACTTGGGGCGAACTCATCGAGAGCTCGCTTTATTTTCTCCATCTTAGCCAGAGAAACAGGCACGCTCGACCAAATACCAGCTCACGACGGCAAAGCTGCCGCTCGCCAAAGACCTCAACGACTTCGACTTCACCGGCGCGCCAGTCAATGAAACGCTTATTCGAGATCTAGCCGGTGGGGCGTTCGTTGCGGGGCAGCACAACTTTTTGCTCATCGACGGTACCGGGACCGGCAGGAGCCACCTTGCCATCGCGATCGCGCGGGCCTGCATCCGAAACGGCACGCGTGGAAGATTCTTCAACGTTGAGGATCTCATCAATCGGCTTGAAAGCAAAACCCGTCAGGGTCGCCAGTGGCGCCTCGCCGATTATCCGGCCCGTCTCGGCTTCATCGTTCTAGACGAGCTTGGTTACCTGCCGTTTGCCAGGCAGGCGGCAGCTGCCGTTCTTACCTTGTCAGTCGCCTCTACGAGCGCACCTCGATCATCATCACCTCCAACCTTGACCCACCATTGCGAAATCATCGAAACCGCAGCGAAAGCTGGCGCTTCAAGAACCGCGCCTGATACCACCGATCAGATCACCCCCGCTCGCCTGGCTCCGCGTCTGTCGGCTTCGCTCAGCCGAGCGCTGGACGATCGTGATCGCGGATATCCCTCGCCCCAACGCAAGCGAAGCACGACGATGGCTCTTTCTCGCTTCGTATCTGATCGATCGAAGCAGGCGACCCGCTGTGTGCACCGAAAACTAAATCCGAACGTATTGATGATGAAGTCCGCCCAGGATGTCCTGCGAACTTATGGCGCCGGATCGCTGAACCGGACGATACATCGGCGCATCCTTGTGCAAGGATCGATGCGTTCTAACGCTGTTATAATACGCCGCATAGTTTTTCAGAATCCGGCGCAGATGTTCCTCGCCCAAGACAATGATGTGGTCCACACACTCGCGCCGGATCGACCCGATCAGCCGTTCTGCATAACCATTCTGCCAAGGTGACGCCGGTGCGATAGGTTTGTCTCGGATGCCCATGGCGCGCAATCGGCGTGTGACGACCGCACCATAGATTCGGTCGCGATCCCGGATCATACAGCGCGGAGCCCCATCCCAAGGAAACGCCTCGGTTATCTGACGAGCAACCCACTCCGCTGTCGGGTTGGTTGTCACGTTGATCCAGACGAGCTCTCTGCGATCAAGCCGCACGATGACGAAGCCATACAGCAGCTTAAAGCCAATGGTCGGCACTACAAAAAAATCCATGGCGGCAACGTCCGGCGCGTGGTTACGTAGAAAGGTCCCCCATCCCTGACTTGGAGGCCCGCGTCGCTTGACCATGTACTTAGCGACACTTGACTGAGCGATGCTAAACCCGAGCTTGAGCAGTTCGCCGTGGATGCGCGGCGCACCCCAAAGCAAATTCTCCGTGCTCATCCGCCCGATTAGCGCGCGCAATTCTGTCGTGATCTGCGGTCGCCCTCCCCGCCGCCGCGATTTCCAACGCCAATAGCGACGAAAGCCGGCCCGATGCCAGCGCACCAGGATCTCGGGGTGGATGACCGTGAAAACCTGTAGGATCGATGGGAACCAGCGATAGAGCTGGACGAAGAACCACCGATCGCTGTTCGTAAGCAGGGCCCTCCCCCTTTACCTTGCGCCGCAAGACGATCAGTTGTTGCCGGAGCGCTGCATTCTCCGCCTCAAGCCGGCTCTTCGACTTGAATGGCGAAACCAGTACGGCCAGAACGAAGCAGACGAGCGCGATCATTGCGCCAAGTTAGCCGATTCTATCGCTCGATAAACCCGGATAGGGTTTTCGGTACAGACAAGACTCATGCACTGCGCAAAAAAGGCTGCACTTCGATCATCGCGTCGGTCGGGGCGAGCAGTGCCCTCAGGTCACTCGGCATCAATTTATGCAGTCTGATTAAGACGGATGAAACCAGAAATTTTAAGACGGATGAAACCAGAAATTCATTTTGTCGCTGATACCTTAAATTGCGTGAACTAGAACTTTCCTGCGTTTGCCAAATGATCGCATCAAATTTTAGGGATCAGGGCGATGTACACAATCATTAATGTCGAAAAAGGCTGGATCGTTTGCGATGGGCAATCCGAGCTGATCAGATTTAACCGGAAGTCCGTAGCAGTTCGGA
This sequence comes from Bradyrhizobium sp., assembly GCA_035602495.1. Taxonomy (GTDB): domain Bacteria; phylum Pseudomonadota; class Alphaproteobacteria; order Rhizobiales; family Xanthobacteraceae; genus Bradyrhizobium. The sequence goes on along the minus strand of DATNMT010000046.1, from coordinate 1,756 downwards.
CTGCCCATAATGCAGAAAAACTTCTGCGAAAAAATGATACAGCAAAGCAAAAGACAAAACCTATTCCGGCAGGCAAGTTAGCTCTTGCCTCATGATCCGATAGCAATCGGCCGAGTCTTCGTTAGCTGGTTGAGCGCCGCGCAGCCCCCGGCAAGACGGAATCGCGCATGCGGTCCGCAGATCCCCAGCCTGTTGATTATGAAACGGCAGACCCGCAATCATTGGGCCCTTCAGAAATGCGACTGAATATTCCGCCGTCCGGCGGTAGCATTCCATTACGTCGATACCAGAACTTCTTTTGGCGGTTCCAGAATTAACCCGCAGCGCGGACATAAGGCTTAACCAATAAGCTTAACCAAAGAGTTTTGTTGCGGGATCCTCCAAAGCAATCGAGGATTCCAACACCGGGCAGGTCCCCTGACTTTTTTAACGAAGGGAGTAGTTGTGATGGTGCAGTCAACGATAGGACGAGTATTAACTGATATGGAGCGCGAAATCGCGGCAGAGGTTCGAAACAGGCCGCCGGTCCACGAGCCGCGTACTGTCAATTTAGCGCTCTCAAGTATAGGTGCGCCCTCTCTGGCGATGCCAGACTATGTCGAGCATCGCGACGGGGCCACGGAGATCGGCAAGCTGTCGGCGGAAGCCGTTGTCCGTGAATACGAAGCTGCGGCGAAAGAGATCGAGGCAATGGGCGCGGAGCTGATCGAGCGCGTTACGCAATGCGAGGCGATGGCCCGCGATGCGTTTGCCGTGACGGAGGAGTTGAAGGAAATCGCAGAGCGCTACCGCGAGGAGGCCAAGCGTGTCTTCGTTCAAATTGAGAACTGTTCGCTGGTGACAGCGGAGGTCCGCAAGACCTGCACGGAACTGAAGGAAAAGATCGCCGTTCCGGCCACAATAGACAGGCTAAAGCCGAAAAAAAAGTGAAACCCGAGTCGTCCTCTGATGATGTGGCCTAGTTTGAATCGTGTTCACGGTCGCCCACCTCAACCATCGGCCAGAGGATGAAAACCTGCGCCACTGGGTGCCAGCTGCCATAACCGCTACGACGCGCCGGTACGCCGCCGGCATCGAGGCTCGAGCCCGAGAGGCATACGCCGTCGCCGACCTTTTCGCCCGCACGGAGGTTTCGTGAGTACGATGGTCCGAAAAGCCCTGACTTCCCGCATGCCCCCATTGCGCCAATTGACCGAGCGCGCCTGCAACGATCCGCAGCGCATGAGAGCACGCAAGACCGAGGCCGAGATCCTAGAGAAGATGCCGTCCGGGGCGTGGCTATCCTGCACAGCGGTCTCGCGGCTGATCGGCTCCCCCGATGATCGCAAGACCCGCGCGCGACTCGATCGCCTGGTGCGCGACGGCAAGATCGAACGCAAGCGTGGGCAGGGCAGCCACGGCCCGGTCTATCTGTTCCGGAGGTTTCGTGCGGAACGTCCTGCCGTTCGACCGTGACGGCGTGCTGAAGCGAGCCGCCGCGGCGATCCTAAGGGAATTACCGGATGCACAGGCGTCCGCCGGTGAGCGATCAATCGCTGGGCATATCCCCTTGCCGAAGAAGCGCCCGATCCCCCGCACGCCTCCCGACAGGCAGTAGCCCAACCCTAACGGGCGTCTTTCGTGCGATAGTCCTGCGCGATCCAGCATGATTCTCGGCAACCCCACGGAGACCACGATGGGCAGCGATGAGAAGCGGTCGGGCGACGGTAGGCGAACCTCGAAAGAACGACGATCTGGAACGGACACGCGATCAGAA
>DATNMT010000041.1:0-9836 GCA_035602495.1 Bradyrhizobium sp. | reverse complement strand
CTGCAGCGCGCCGTTGAGCGTTTTCACGACCTCGGGCGGCGTGCCGGCCGGGGCAAACAGCGCATTCCAGGACACCACATCGTAATCCGCAACGCCGCTTTCCTGCACGGTGGCAAGCTCCGGCGTGCCGGCGGAGCGCGTCGGTCCGGACGACGCCAGTGCCCGGAATTTCCCGTCGGCAAGATTGCCCTTGATCGAAGCGTAACTGTCGATCATCAGCGCGATGTTGCCTTGCAGCAGCGACACTTCGACCTCGGGCGTTCCCCGATAGGGCACGATGGTGAACTCGATCCCGGCCGAGGTCTTGAACAGTTCGGCCGACAGGTTCTGGGTGCTGCCGATATTGATGGTCCCGACATTCAGCGCGCCGGGCGTTGCCCTGGCCGCGGCGATGAAGTCGCCGAGCGTCTTGAATTCGGAACTGGCGCCGGTGGCCAGGACAAAATCGAAAAATCCGAGGCTGGCGATCGGTTCGAAATCCTTGACGGGATCGTAGGGTAATTTCTCGAACAACGAGGCGGTGATCGCGGTGCCGTTGGCGAACAGCACCAAAGTATAGCCGTCGTGCGGGGCCGCGAGCACCGCGCGGGCCGCGGCGATGCCGCCGGCGCCGGGCATGTTCTCGATGAAAAAGCGCTGCCCAAGCCTGTCGCCGAGTTTTTCCGCAACGATCCGCGCGGTGATATCACCGACACCGCCGGCCGCGAACGGCACCACGATGCGCACGGGTTTGTCCGGGTACGGGGCCTCGGCGTGAGCTTGATATTGAGGGGCCGCGAGTGCCCACAGTGCCAATCCGGTCAGAAACGCCGCGAACGAAATGCGGCGGACGGCGCGTGCGGCAAATGCCATGGATAATTTTTTCTTCCGTCAAGGGAGGCCGGGTTTTGCGAGACCAACCGGACTTATAGCATGCGGCCGGGCCGATCCAAGCCGTCGGCTCTTTCCCCCGCCGCTTGCCGATCTTGTCCCACAGCCGGCGCGCAGATTTTTGCGCGTGTGCCGGAAATTATTCGTCACGGTCCATGTTCTTTGCCTGGCCAGTCAGTGAACTTCACGGTGAGAGCCATGGAGACGGCCGAACCGCTTGCTTTTATCGGTCTGGTCTCGGGTGGTCAATATTGCTCACTCGACGGCAATGCCGAATCGGTTTCGCGGCGGTAGATTGAACATCAGGCGGAACCATTCGCACAGCCGCCTATTGCATCCAGGAGGCAGCGCAATCGCGCGCTCAACCCCCGTAATCAGATGTTGTGGCCTGGCGTCGCGTGCACGACCGGCCCGTGGGCCGCTTAGCAAGAAGGATTTGATTTTCTTTACACGCCGCCGCCCGGGTTTCGACCGGGCCGCAGGCTGGAGTGCAGCGCATGCTCAAGGTGTTGATTGTCGAAGACGATCTGATGCTGGCGGATTTTGCCGAAGAGATCCTTGTCGAGCGCGGTTACGAGGTCAGCGGCATCGCCCGCACCGTCACTGAGGCGGTCGCGCTCGCAACCCATTCCAGGCCTGACCTTGTCATGCTCGATCTGCGGCTGGCCGACGGTGGGCTCGGGACGGAGGTCGCCGCCCGACTGCTCCCTCTTGGCAGTCCCGGTGTTCTGTATGTCACCGGTAACATGTCCCAGGTCACCCTGACCGACGGCGACGCTTGCCTTGCCAAACCCTACCGCGCGGTCGATCTGCTTCGCGGCCTGCAAATCGTCGCCGAGCTCGTCGCGACGGGCAAGGCGCAGCCGCCGTTTCCTCAGGGGTTCCAGCTGCTGAACCGGGAAACTGCCAAATCGCGGGCGGTGCACATATGAGCAACAACGACTCAAACGCCACACAAGTCCACAAGCTTCTTCGCCAGCAGGCGGCGGTCGCCCGCTTTGGCAGCTTTGCGCTTCGCGAGAACGACGTGTTGAAAGTCCTGACCGAGGCGGCGCGGGTCTGCGCCGAATGCCTCGGCGTGCCGTTTTCCAAGGTGTGCCGCTACCGCGCCGCGGAGGACGATCTCCTCATCGAAGCCGGATACGGCTGGCACGCGGGCGTCATCGGAAATGTCATCTCGCGTGCCGACGAGACCTCGCCGCAGGGGCGTGCCTTCATCACCGGCAAGCCGTCGATCTGCAACGATTTGCGCGATGACAACGATTTCGAGCTGCCGTCATTCTATGTCGAGCATGGCATCATCTCCACCATCGACGTCGTCATCAAAGGCAGCGACGACCGGCCCTACGGTGTGCTGGAGATCGACAACAACCAGCAGCATGATTACGACCAGCATGACGTCGATTTCCTCACCGGTTTTGCCAATGTTCTGGCCGAGGCCGTCGCGACATCGGCGCGCATCGGCGTCCTGCAGGGCGCCATCGAGCGCATGAAGGTCCTGGTCGAGGAAAAGGACCGGCTGCTGGAGCAGAAGAAGGTGCTGGCCGAGGAGCTGCAGCACCGGGTGCGCAACAATCTGCAACTGGTCCACGGAATGCTGAGCAAGCAATTGGACGAAACGCCGGACACCGTCGGACAACGCGGCATCAAGGCGATTTCGCGCCGGGTCTCGGCGCTGGCGCAGGTGTACGACCATCTGCTCGGGAGCGAGATGACGCGAACCACCGATTTCGGCGGCTATCTGAAATCGCTGTGCCTCAATCTGGCGGAGATTCAGTCGGCGGCGGACGGCAGTATCACGCTTAACTGCGACAGCGACGCCATTGTCCTCGATCTCGATGTGGTGACGGCGCTCGGCATCGTCGTCGCGGAGGTGGTCACCAACAGCTATGACCATGCCTTCCCCGACGGCAAGCGTGGTTCAATTAGGGTGTCGGTGCACCGCGCCGAGGGCGACGTGGCAACCATGATCATCAGTGACGATGGCGCCGGCTTCCAGGCGGGAATCGAAAACAAGCGGCATGGACTGGGGCTGGTGCGGCGGCTTGTCGAACAGGTTCGCGGCAGCGCGATTGTCGATTCCCGTCACGGCACGGTTTGGACAATCAACATCCCGGTCGAAGGCATGCCTTTGCCCATCGAGCGTGGCGGACGCGACGTAGTGCTCGACGGCCGCCACGATCGAACGCCGCTTGCGGCCGCCGAAATTGTGCAACCGTGAAAATCACGCCTCCGCCGCCGAGTTGTGTCCAATTTCAAACCACCGAGGTGCCGTGCCAGACCTGCGGCAGGCCGATGAGGTTGACGCTCATCGAACCAAGCGGTCACCGCGTCGAACTGCGTACTTACGAATGCCCAACGTGCAATTCAGGTGACAGCTTTTTGATGGCCATATAGGCCGGCTCGGCTGATCGCCTACCGCTCGCCGATCTTTTCCCACAGCCAGCGCGCTACCGCGTCCGGCGACGAGGCACCGTCGCCGCCGGCGGCGCGCAGATTGGCCTCGCGCATGGCTGCGATATCGATCTTGCCGAGCAGCGGGGCCAGTGCTGATCGCAACGCCTGATCGCGACCGCGTTTCGGCGCCAGCAGCACGATCGCGTCGTAAGGCGGGATGGCGTGCCTGGGATCGTCGAGCACAACCAGATCGTATTTCGCGATCAGCCCGTCCGAGGTGTAGCCCGCGATGACGTCGACCTCGCCGGCTGCGACCGCGGCATACATGAAATCCGGCTGCATCTGCCGCTGCGCGCGAAAATTGAGTCCATAAGCCTGCCGCAGCCCGGCCCATTCCGGCCGTGAGAAGAATTCATAATCCGCCGCCATCGACAGCGTTGCCGCATGCGAGGCGAGATCGGCGATCGAATGAATGCCGAGCGCGTCGGCGCGCTTTCGCGGCATCACCAGCGCGTAGGCATTTTCGAAACCGAGTTCGCCGAGCAAGGTGATGTTCTGCTGTGCCAGCGTCGCCTTCAGTTCGGCCAGCAATTGCTCGCGCGGTATTATATCGCTGTGGTGAAACTGGTTGGCCCACAGCGTACCGGAATAGTCGACATAGACGTCGATATCGCCTGATACCACCGCATTGAAGATCACGTTGGAGCCGAGGCCCTCGCGGGTGGTGGCCGAAAACCCCTCGGCCCGCAGCCGCTGCGCGATCAGCGCCGACAGCACATATTGCTCGGTGAAGGTCTTGGCGCCGACGATATAGCTGGATGGCGAGCGCGCCAGCGACGGCACCAGCGTCGCCGCGACCAGCGCCACGATGCCGACGCCGCCGAGCGCCGCGCGGACGGGGCTGCGGTTGCGGATGCCGTTTTCGATCAGCGCCAGCAATTGATCGACCGCGAGCGCGAGCACGGCGGCGGCGAGGCAGCCGAACAGCACGAACACCCAGTTCTGGGTTTGCAATCCAGCAAAGATGTAATTGCCGAGGCTGGTCTGGCCGATCGGCGTCGAAAGCGTGGCGGTGCCGATCACCCACACCGCCGCGGTGCGGATGCCCGCCATCATCACCGGCAGCGCCAGCGGCAGCTCCACCATGAACAGCGACTGCCGCGGCGTCATGCCGACGCCCTGGGCGGCCTCGAGGATCGCGGGCTCGACGCCCTGCAGCCCCGTGATGGTGTTGCGCAGCACCGGCAGCATCGAATACAGCGCCAGCGCCAGCACCGCGGGCAGGAAGCCGAACGCGGAGAAGCCAAAGCCGAACCAGGCCAGCGACAGTGACGCCAGCGCCAGCAGCAGCGGATAGAACAGCGCGAGCAGCGCCAGTCCCGGCACCGTCTGCACGATCGAGGCCAGCCCCAGCAGCGCGCCGCGCATCAAGGGCTGGTTGCGGGCGGCGACGGCGAGCGGCAGGCTGACCGCAAGGCCCAGCGCCAGCGCAGTGACGCTGACCCGCACATGATTGCCAAGATAATCCGGCAAATGCGCCAGCGCCTCGCCCCAGCGTGGATCGTTGAAAAAGTTCATGCCGCGCCATCCCGCGGCAGCAGAATTTTCAGCCGCTCCGCCTGCCGCCGCGGCGTGCGCAGGAGTTCGCCGACGTAAGCGTCGCCGTTCTTGGCAAGCTCGGCCGGCGTGCCCTGCGCCAGCAGCCGCCCGGCGCGCATCACAGCAATGCGGTCGGCGAGCAAAATGGCCTCCGTCATGTCGTGGGTGATCATCACCGTTGTCAGCCCAAGCTTGTTGTGCAGTCCGCGAAAATCGTCGCCGAGCGCATCGCGGGTCAGCGGATCGAGCGCGCCGAACGGCTCGTCCATCAGCACGATCTTCGGTCGCGCCGCCAGCGCCCGGGCGACGCCGACGCGCTGGCGCTGACCGCCGGACAGTTCATGCGGAAAGCGGTCGCGATACTCCCGGCGGTCGAGCCGCACCAGATCGAGCAGCTCGTCCACCTGCGAGGAAATCTCCGCCGGTGAGGTGCCCAACAGCTTCGGCGTGATGCCGATATTGCCGGCCACGCTGAAATGCGGAAACAGTCCGCCGCTCTGGAATACATAGCCGATGCGGCGCCGCAACGACACCGGATCGACCGCGCGCACGTCCTCGCCTTCGACCGTGATAGTCCCGGCATCGGCGTCGATCAGCCGATTCGCCAGCCGCAACAGCGTGGTCTTGCCGGAACCGGAGCCGCCGACGATAGCGAGGAATTCCCCCGCGGCGACCTCGAGCGAGACGTCGTCGACCGCCTTGACGCGGCCGCCGTCAAAGCTCTTGCCGACATGCGAGAAGGCGATCAGGGGCGGCGATGGCATTCAGTCCAGCCTTGTGATTGCGGCTCTTACCCTCCCCCTTCAGAACCCCTCCAGGGGAGGGTGAAGGATCAATTACCACGTTGTAGCACCTTCGTTGAACTTGTCCTCCTAAGGCGCTAATGCATCATCCAAACCCGGAGGGGACGTGGGTGGACACGACAGAGCCAACGGCGGTCGCGCTTGACGGCGCGACGGTGGCGTTCCGCCTTGCCGATGACCGGGTCTATACCGCGGTCGAGCAGGCCCGGCTGTCCGTCGCGCATGGCGAATTCGTCGCCATCGTCGGGCCGACCGGATGCGGAAAATCGACGCTGCTCAACGTCGCCGCCGGCCTGCTGAAGCCGGCATCGGGTGCGGTGCGGATTTTCGATGCGCCGCTGGCTGGCCTCAACCGCGAGGCCGGTTATCTGTTTCAGGCCGACGCGCTGTTTCCCTGGAAGACCGCGATCGACAATGTCGCGATCGGGCTCGAGATCGCCGGCGCGCCGCGTGCGCTTGCGCTGGAGCGCGCGCAGGGGTGGCTGACTGCCGTGGGGCTCAGCGCCTTCGGCAACCGCTATCCGCACATGCTCTCAGGCGGCCAGCGCAAGCGCGTGGGCCTCGCGCAGGTCCTGATCCGCGATCCAAAAATCCTGTTGATGGACGAGCCGTTCGGGCCGCTCGATGCCCAGACCCGCCAGATCATGGGCAATCTGCTGCTGGAACTGTGGAACGCCGACCGCAAGGCGGTATTGTTCGTCACCCACGACCTCGAAGAGGCGATTGCGCTCGCCGACCGGGTCGTGATCATGTCGGCCGGGCCGGGCGCGCGCATCATCGGCGACTGGCGGGTAGCTCTGCCGCGGCCGCGCGATATTTTCGAGGTCCGGCTGGAAAAGGAGTTTCATTCGCTTCATCAGGAGATCTGGAGTGTTTTGAAGGCCGAGGTGTTGAAGGGTTACGCGCAATCGGCCGCCGGGTGACGGCGCTGCGATTTCACTGGGTTGGACTTGGACGGGCAACAACAACAAAACTGAAAGGGAGATGTCATGCTTCTACGTGGTTCGATTCTCGCGGCGGCCTTTGCATTGGCGGCCTTGTGCGGTGCCGGCAATGCGCTCGCGCAAGGCGTCTTCACGCTGTCCTCGCCCGACTTCAAGGACGGCGAGCGGCTGGCGCTGAAAAACGCCGGCAACAACAAGGCCAATCCGAATTGTCTCGGCGAGAACGTTTCGCCGACGCTCAACTGGTCGAACCCGCCCGCCGGCACCAGGAGTTATGCGCTGTTGATGTTCGATCCGGAGGGACGTCCGCCCGGCGGCGTCAGCCACTGGGTGGCCTATGGCATCCCGGTTTCCGTCACCGGATTTGCCGAGGGCGAAGTGTCAAAACCGAGCGACAAATATGTCGGCGGCCTCGGCACCGCGAAGCTCTCGAATTATACCGGCCCCTGCACGCCGGCCGGCCCGCTGCATCACTACACCTTCACGCTGATCGCGACCGATTTGGAGCCGACGGCGCTGCAGCCGGGCCTGACCCGCGAGGAGCTGATCAAGGCGCTGGAGGGCCACGCCAAGCAAGCGACTGGCCTGATCGGGACGTTCTCCAAGCCGTAAAGCGGAAGAGGTTTGGGCGTGTCGAAGGTCGGACTGCTGGCGCTGCAAGTGCTGGTCGCGGTGGTGGGGCTGGGGCTGTGGCAGTTGCTCGCCAGCGTGCCGGTGTTCGGCCATATGCTGCTGCCGCCGTTTTTCTTCTCCAACCCGGTGGACGTCGGCAGCCAGGTTTTTGACTGGTTCCACTCGGGCGTGATCTGGAAGCATCTCCTGATCACGCTGTGGGAGTCGATCCTCGCCTTTGCGATCGGCTCGCTTGCAGGCGTCGCGGTCGGCTTCTGGTTCGCGCGCCAGCCGCTGGTCGCCGCGGTGTTCGATCCCTACGTGAAAATGGCCAACGCGCTGCCACGCGTGGTGCTGGCGCCGATCTTCACGCTGTGGCTGGGGCTCGGTATCTGGTCGAAGGTCGCGCTCGGCGTCACGCTGGTGTTCTTCATCGTGTTCTTCAACGTCTATCAGGGCGTCAAGGAAGTCAGCGCCACCTTGCTCAACAACGGCCGCATGCTCGGCATGAGCGAGCGGCAATTGATGCGGCATGTGTACTGGCCCTCGGCGCTGTCGTGGATGTTCTCCTCGCTGCACACCTCGGTCGGCTTCGCCGTGGTCGGCGCCGTCGTCGGGGAATATCTGGGATCAGCGGCGGGGCTCGGCTACCTGATCCAGCAGGCCGAAGGCACCTTCGACGTCGCCGGCGTGTTCGCGGGCATGTTCGTGCTGTCCGCGTTCGTGATCCTGATCGATTTCGGCGTGACCGCGGTCGAGCGGCGGCTTCTGGTGTGGCGGCCGGAGGCGATCGAAGAACACAACTAAAGTCTGATTTTGTCGTCATTCCGTGGCACGCGAAGCGTGAACCTCAGATGTGCAATTGCACATCGGGGAATCTCGAGATTCCGGGTTCGATGCGGAGCCTGTCATCGGGCCGCGCTACGCGCGGACCCGTTGGCATCGCCCCGGAATGACGTTCGTTGGGATCGGCCGAGCGACCTTCTCAAGTCCCGCGCGCTGCTCTATCGTGCCGCCAACCAATGGAGGAAACCATGAGAAAAATGTTCGGCAGGCTTGCCGGCACGCTATTCGCGCTGCTGCTGACGTCCGGTCTGGCGGCGGCGCAGAGCAAGATCACGGTGGCGGTCGGCGGCGGCTCCTGCCTGTGCTATCTGCCGACCGTGCTGGCGCAACAACTCGGCGAATACGAAAAGGCCGGTCTCGCCGTCGAACTGGTTGATGTCAAGGGCGGCTCGGACGCGCTGAAAGCCATGCTCGGCGGCAGCGCCGACGTGGTTTCCGGCTATTTCGACCACTGCGTCAATCTCGCCGCCAAGAAGCAGGAACTGGTGGCCTTTGTCGTCTACGACCGCTACCCCGGCCTCGTATTGGTGGTCTCGCCCTCGCACAATGGCGAGATCAAGTCGATCAGGGATCTGGCCGGCAAGAAGGTGGGCGTCACCGCGCCGGGCTCGTCGACCGATTTCTTTCTCAAATACCTCTTGAAGAAGAACGGCCTCGATCCCGCCAGCGCCTCCGTGATCGGCGTCGGCCTCGGCGCCACCGCGGTCGCTGCGATGGAGCAGGGCCAGATCGACGCGGCCGTCATGCCGGACCCGTCGGTGACCGTGCTGCAGGGCAGCCATCCGGATCTGCGCATCCTCGCCGATACCCGCACGCAAAAAGATACGCTTGCCATGTTCGGCGGCGAATATCCGGGTGGCGCGCTCTATTCGACCGCCGCATGGGTTGCTTCGCACGAGAAGGAGACGCAGGCGCTGACCAACGCGATCGTCAATACGCTCGCCTGGATCCACGCGCATTCGCCGGAGGAGATCATGGCGAAGATGCCGCCGGAGATGGTTGGCAAGAACAAGGAACTCTATCTCGCCGCACTGAAGAACACGATCCCGATGTTTTCGGAAAGCGGCAGGATGGACCCCAAGGGCGCCGACGCGGTGCTCGCGGTGTTCAGCGTCGGCTCGCCTGACGTCGCCAAGGCAAATATCGACGTCTCCAAGACCTTCACCAACAAATACGTCGAGCAGGCCAAAAAGCCCGTGGGGATGAATGCCAAATAGACCCGATCGGACGGCATGACGCCACCGGCCATCCATCGCGTCACCACGCTCGATCTGGGTTTTCGTCCCCGGCCGTGGCCGTTCGCCGACCAACGGCGCGGCGAGATATCGGCGCATTTTGACGTCAAGGCGCGCGAGAAGCCGATCTGGAACGGCCGCATCCTCTTGGCGCGCGATCCGGTGTTCACGGAAGGCCGCTTCAGCGCCAGTTTTTTCGAGGCCGATTTCGCCAGTTTTCTGGCGTGGCGGGACTGGGGCTTTCCCGACACGGACGTGTTCAACGGTTTTGGCATGGGCGCGCTGCGCTGCGCTGACGGCGCGTTCGTGCTGGGTGAGATGGCCCAGCATACATCCAATGCCGGGCGCATCTACTTTCCGTCGGGAACGCCCGATCTCGACGACATCAGGGATGGCGCGGTCGATATAGCCGGCAGCGTCGCCCGCGAAGTCGCGGAGGAGACCGGCCTGACGCCAGCGGATTATCGGGCCGATGCACATTGGGATTGCGTCGTCTCCGGCGTAGCCGTTGCGATGATCAGGATATTGCA
>DATNMT010000023.1:0-18972 GCA_035602495.1 Bradyrhizobium sp. | reverse complement strand
GCACATGACGCTGTCGCAATTCCTGCGCGACTACCTCTATATCCCGCTCGGCGGCAACCGCCGCGGCCCGGTGCTGCGCTATGTCAACCTGATGATCACGATGGCGCTCGGCGGGCTTTGGCACGGCGCGGCCTGGACCTTCGTCATCTGGGGCGTGCTGCATGGCCTCTATCTCTGCATCAATCACGCCTGGAATAATTTCGGGCCCGCGATCCCCGCCCGCCTGGCGAAGCCTGCGAACCTCGCCGCGTTCGTCCTGACGTTCCTGTCGGTCGTCGTCGCCTGGGTGTTCTTTCGCGCCGACAGCCTGCCGTCGGCGCTTTCGATCCTGTCGAAGATGGCCGACCCGACGCAAATCGTGTTCGGCCGCGGTGAGATCGCCTACGCCCTGTTCATTGCCGTCTATGCGGGGATTGCGTGGTTCGCGCCGAACACGCAAACCATCATGGACTACGATCACAAGAACAGGACGGTCGGGGAGGCGCTCGGCGGCCGGCGGATGCGCCCGCTGTTCCTCTACGCCACCGCGGCGGTGCTGGCTTTCGGGATTCTCGGAATCCAGCAGCACAGCGAATTCATTTATTTCAGGTTTTGATGAGCGCAACCGCCAAGAATTTGCTTCGTTTCCTGTGCGCAAGCTTGCTCATCATGCTTGCAGCGGCCGCGCTCAATTTCGTCGTCGATCCGCTGCAACTGTTCCGGCCGGCGCGCCTGTTTGCCGCGATGTATTCGCAGGATAGCCGCATGCAGGACGCCGGCCTGATCCGCAGCCAGGACTTCGACACCGTCTTTATGGGCACGTCGCTTTCGATCCACTTCCGGCAGAGCGATATCGACCGATTGCTCGGCGTGAAGTCGTTGAAGCTGGCGATGACCGGGTCGACCTCACACGAGCAGAGTTTTGTCATTGCGGCGGCGCTGGAGCGCCATCCGAGGCGAGTCATCTGGCAAGTCGATGACTGGATCTTCCGCGACGCGCCGGAGACCGACCAGGACATCTATCTTCCCGCCGATCTCTATCGGCGAAATATCAGGGGCCTCGCGGGTTACCTGTTCAGCGGCGCCATGGCGCGCGAATCGGCGTGGATCCTGGCGCGGTCGATCCCGCCGCTGGCGCCGGCCGTGGCGCGGCTGACCACCGGGGTCCTGTTCAAATTCCCGATTGCCCGGGTCGACGACATCAACACCCTGCGGCCCGATGTCGATGTCGCCGAAGCATACAATGCCCGAAAATCCGTGGCCGCGTTCCGGCGCGTCATTGATCCCGTGCGCAGCGCCTACCTCGCCGAAGGATACAGCTATCAGGCGATGGTGAAGAATTTCGAGCGCGATGCGGTTGGCCTGATCGCGAAAAACCCGGACGTCAAGTTTGACATCTACTTTCCTCCCTACTCGATCCTGCAATGGGTCGCGATGCGGGACGCCGCGCCGGCGACGCTGCAGCTTGTCTTTGATTTTTCCGCCTATATGGCTCAGCGGCTGGCCCAGTTCCCCAACGTCCGCCTGCACGACCTTCGCGTGGCGAAGGAAACAACCCACAACCTCGGCAACTACGCCGACGTGATCCATCATTCGCCGGCGATCGACCTGAAAGTGCTGTCCTGGCTGGCGGCAGGCACCTATGTCGTCGACCGCGCCGCGCCGACTGCCTCGCTGGAGCGGCTCAAGGCCCAGGTTGCGGCGTACAACGTCGACGAGACTCGCGGGCAGTGAGTGCGGGTCACCTCTCCCCGCTTGCGGGGAGAGGTCGGATTGCGCGCCAGCGCAATCCGGATGAGGGGGACTCTCCGCGTACTCTTCGGCTTCAGAATTCGCGGAGACAGCCCCTCACCCCAACCCTCTCCCCGCGAAGAGCGCGGAGAGGGAGAAAACGGCGATCCTCGCTACGCGTCAGCCTATCGCGCTAATTCCTCAGCCGCGCCCCCGCATTGGCGCCGAATACCGGGATGCGGTTGACGGCAAACACCACGGCAAAGGTGATCACCAGCATCGCAATCCCCAGCACCGAAATCGCGGCGAGATCGCCGCTTTCGTTGAGATCGTAGATCAGCACGCTCAGCACCTTGGTCTGCGAGGTGAACAGCACGATCGCCGCTGAAAGCTCGCGCATCACGCCGATGAAGATAAAACACCAGGTCGCGATCACGCCGGTGCGCAGCAAGGGGGCGGTGATCTGGCGCAGCGACTGCAGGCGGGTAGCCCCGAGGATGCGGCTGGCGTCCTCGAGCTCGGGGTGGATGGTCGCGAACGCCGCCTGCAATTGCTGATAGGCCGACGGCAGGTTGATGGTGAGGAACGCGATCAACAGGATCCACAGCGTCCCGTACAGCACGAAAGGCGGTCGGGTGTAGCTCAGAAACAGTCCGACGCCGAGCACGATGCCGGGTACCGCGACCGGAGCGGTGGCGAGAAAGCCGAGCGCGCGATGACCCGAGATCACGCGGCGGGTGGTGACATAGGCGATCACCAGCGCGAGGATGGTGCCGATGGTCGCGGTCGAGGCGCCGAGGATGACGGTGTTCTTGAGCGCCAGCTGGGTCGACGACAACTCGGTGAACACGAACACGATATTCTTCAGCGTCAGGGTCGAGGGCGTCACCAGCGTGGTCGCGTTCGGCGACAGCGCGGCGTTGAGCAGCGCGAAATAGGGCAGGAACACCGGGCTCAGCAGCACGATGAGACAGAAGCCCAGCGCCACCCAGCGCCATTGCTTCATTTCGACCTTGCGCGGCGCGCCATATTTGCCGCCGACCACCGAGAAACCGCGGCGGCCGAGAATGAATTTTTGCGCCTGCAGCAGCAGGATGGTCAGCAGCAACAGCGGCACCGCGGCGGTCGCGGCGAGCTCGAGTTTCGGCGGATACTGGAACAGGCTCCAGATTTTCGTGGTCATGGTGTGGAAGCCGGCCGGCAGCGCCAGGATCGCCGGCGAGCCGAACAGGGTCATGGCCTGCAGGAACGCGATCAGGGCGCCAGCGACCAGAGCGGGAAGCGCCAGGGGAATGGTGACGCGCCGCGCCGTAGTCCAGGCCTTGCCGCCGAGGATCGCGGAGGCATCCTCGAGTTCGCCGGGCATGTTGTCCAGCGCGTTGGCGACCAGCACGAACACGAAGGGAAAAGTGTAGCAGGAGATAACGAAAATGATTCCGGTCATCGAATAGATGTCGAACAGATGTTCGTCGGACTCCGCGCCGGTGATGAAGCGGAACAGCTGATTGAGCAATCCGCTGTTGGGCGCCGCCAGCAACTCCCAGGCCACCGCGCCGAGAAACGGCGGCGTCACGAACGAGGCCGTCACCAGCGCGCGGATGAACTGCCGCCCCGGCATGTCGGTGCGCGACACCAGCCATCCCATGGGCGCCGCGACCGCGCAGCAGATGATGGCGGATGAAGTGGCGATGATGGCGGTGGTCAACAGCGGGTCGAGGAAATCCGGATTGGTGAACAGCGTGACGAAATTCTGCAGCGTCACATGCTTGGCCTTGTCGGTGAAGGCGTAAACCGCAAGCCACGACAGCGGCAGCGCGATCAGCACGATCAGGCACAGCGCGAACAGCGCCAGCACCGGCTTGGTCCAGTCGAATCTGCCGCGGGTGCCGTCGATGGTTTCGATAGTGGTGGTCATGCTGCTTTCAGCTTTCTTCGTCATTCCGGGGCGCGTCGAAGACGCGAACCCGGAATCTCGAGATTCCCCGATGCGCACGGCGCATCTGAGGTCTGGTCCTTCGGACCATCCCGGAATGACCTCGGCAGGCGTGTCCGAACCAAATCAACCCTACACTTTGAACAGCTTCGCATAGCGCGTCTTGATTTCCTCGGCCATCGCCTCGACGCCGGCGGCGTCTTCCTTCATCAGCTTGATCTCGGAAATTTTCCGCCGTCCCGGCTTCGACACGACCTGTGCATGCGCCGAATATTGCGCCGTGAAATCGGTGAAGAATTGCTGGGTCTCGCGGGTGTGAAGCCACGCCTGGAACAGCCGTGCGGCGTTCGGATGCGGCGCGGTTGCGAAAATCCCCGTCGGACCCGAGATCGTCGGTGCACCCTCGGCGGGATACACCGGCTCGACCGGCTGGCCGGCCTCCTTCAGCAGCACCACCCCATACTCGTTGCCGTCGGCCATCACGGCGCGCTCGCCGAGCGACAATTTCTTCGGCGGGTCGGTCGAGGACTGCACCTGCATCACGCGCTGCTTCGACAGCTTTTCGAAATACTCCCAGCCGAGCTCCCGCACCATCTGGAAGGTCGCGGTCATGATGGTGCCGCTGTAGGCGGGATGGCCTTTGACCAGCTTGCCTGCCCATTTCGGGTCGAGCAGATCGGCAAAGCTTTTCGGCGCGTCTTCGGCCTTCACCAGGTTGGTATTGTAGGCGATCGACGACAGATAGATTCGCGACGTCGCGGACATGCCGTCGGGATCGCGAAACTGCGGAAGAAAGTGCTGGGCGATGTCTTCGCTCACGAACGGCGCCAGCCAGTCGTTTTTCTTCCAGCTGATGAAATGCGAGGCGTCCGAAGAGTTGATCACGTCGGCGGCATGGATGTCGCTGGAGAATTCCTGCGCCACCCGCTGAAACAGCCGCTCCGAGCCGGAGCGTTCGACCTGCACGGCAATGCCCGGATATTTCGCCTCAAAGGCCTTGGCGAGTTTTTCGCCGACCGGAAGGTCCATCGCGGAATACAGGATCACCTTGCCTTCCTTGGTGGCGGCCTCGACCAGCTCGGGCGTGATCGCCACCGGCGGCGGCGACGCGGCACGGGCGGGGGAGGCGAATACGGCGCTGAGCGCGAGCGCCGTTGTGCCCTTCAAAACGTTCCGCCTGGAAAACTTTCTTGCCATCATCGTGTCCTCAATGTTGTCACCGGCTCAGCGCGCGGCAGCGTTCCGGCGGCAGCGTGAGCCAGACCTCGGTACCCCTGGGAACGGCGTTTTCGGTCGACGTCACCACCCGCAGGGTGGTGCCGTCCGATGTCTCGACCATGTAGTCGCGGCTGGCGCCAAGAAACACCTGCCGCGTCACGGTGGCCTTGACCGCATTCTCGGGCGCCGGCGGCGCTTGCGTCGATAGCTGGATATCGTGCTGGCGGATCGCGACCACGGCCCGCTCGCCGGGCTCGAGCTTCGCGCCGACCACCTTGAGTGTTGCTCCGGAAAACGTGACGTGATCGGTATCGCGCGCGGTGCCGTTGATGACGTTGCTGGCGCCGATGAAGCGCGCGACGAATTCCGACTGCGGCCGGTCGTAGATGTCTTCGGGCGTGCCGAGCTGGTCGATCTTGCCGGCATTCATCACCGCGATCAGGTCGGCGGTGGTCATCGCCTCCGACTGGTCGTGGGTGACGTAAACGGTGGTGTAACGATACTCGTCGTGCAGCCGGCGAATTTCGAAGCGCATCTCCTCGCGCAGGTTGGCGTCGAGATTGGAAAGGGGTTCGTCGAGCAAGAGCGTCTCCGGCTCGACGATCAGGGCGCGCGCCAGCGCCACGCGCTGCTGCTGGCCACCGGACAATTCGCCGGGATAGCGCTGCGCGAGAACTTCGAGTTTTGTCGCCTTGAGGATCACATCGAGCTTTTTGGCGATGGTGCCGCGGTCGATTTTCCGCAACCGCAGCCCATAGACGATGTTTTCGGCGACCGTCATATGCGGCCACAGCGCGTAGCTCTGGAAGATCATCGACATCTTGCGCTGCTCGGGCGGCAGGGTGCGCGCGCTGGATGACACCATGCGGTCGCCGACATGGATCTCGCCGTCGGAGGGTTCCAGAAAGCCCGCGATCAGCCGCAAGGTCGTGGTCTTGCCGCAGCCGGACGGGCCGAGCAGGCAGACCAGTTGCCCGTGGTCGATCCGCAACGAGACGTCATCGACCACCGCGAGCGATCCAAATCGCTTGGTCAGGCCGCGCAATTCAACCGACGCCAATCGCTTCACTCCCTGCATTTTGCGCGGATGGCGCGCAGCGCCGTTGTCGGCCGTTTTATTTATCGATGGATCAATATAAGCACGAAAAATGACGCGCCGAAAAGGCTCACGCTCCTAAAGTCTTATGCGTGCCGTCGTTGCGAGGAGCAAAGCGACGAAGCAATCCACGCGTCGTCATTCCGGGATGGTGCGCTAGCACCAGACCTCAGATGTGCAGTTGCACATCGGGGAATCCCGAGATTCCGGGTTCGATGCGGGGCATCGCCCCGGAATGACTGATGCGTCACGGACTTACACTTTCGCCGAGCCAGTCGATCGCGGCCTCGACGCCGCCCGCGCCGTGCGGGATGTCGAGCGCCTGCAGGCCGACTTCGATGACGCCCAGGGTTCCCAGGATCATCGGGGCGTTGACATGACCCATATGGGCGATCCGGAACGCCTGGCCCTGCAGCTCGCCGATCCCGACGCCAAGCACCACGCCGCATTTCTCCTTGCAATAGCGATGCAGCGCGTCGGGATCGTGGCTGTCCGCCATCATGACGGTGGTGACGGTGTTGGAGCGTTCGCTCGCCTCGGCGATGTTGAAACCGAGCACCTGGCCTTCGGCCCAGACCGCGACCGCGCGGCGCACCGCTTCGGCGAGCAGGCGGTGGCGCAGGAACACGTTTTCGAGTTTCTCCGCAAACAGCATGTCGACCGCCTGCCGCAGCGCGAACAACAGATGCACCGGCGCGGTGCCGGCATATTTGCGGTAGTGCTCGCTGCCTTCGCGCTCGGTCCAGTCCCAATAGGGCGTGCGGAGATCCGCTTTCTTGTGCACCTCGCGGGCGCGGTCGTTGGCGGCGACGAAGCCGAGGCCCGGCGGCGTCATCAGGCCCTTCTGCGAGCCGCACATCGCCACATCGATGCCCCATTTATCCATCTCGAACGGCATGCAGCCGAGCGACGCCACGGTATCGACCATGAACAGCGCCGGATGGTGGGATGCCTTGATCGCCTTGCCGATGGCTTCGATGTCGTTATAGGCGCCGGAGGCGGTGTCGACCTGTGCTGCGAGGATCGCCTTGATGGTGTGGTCCTTGTCGGCCCGCAGGCGGGCTTCGACCTCATCGGGCCGGATCGCGCGCCGCCAGTCGCCCTTCAGCACCTCGACCTCGGCGCCCATTGCGGCTGCCGCATTACCCCAGCCGATCGCGAACCGGCCGCTTTCCAGCACCAGCACCTTGTCGCCGCGCGACAGCACGTTTGAGAGCACCGCTTCCCAGGCGCCATGGCCGTTGGCGATATAGATGTAGGATCGGCCTTTGGTGGCGAACAATTTCGAGAGATCGGCGAGCAGGCTCTCGGTCAGGTTGGTCATCTGGTCGGAATAGATGTCCAGCGCCGGACGATGCATCGCCCGCAACACTTCGTCGGGCATGGTGGTGGGCCCGGGGATCGCCAGGAATTCCCGGCCGGCGCGAACGACCATTTTTCTTGTTCCTTTTAGCTTTGCTTCTTCGGAGAGGGATGCAGGGAAATGGCGGGAAATTCAAGCTACAACATCATGATATCTGATTGAAGCTGTCATTCCGGGGCGCGCAAAGCGCGAACCCGGAATCTCGAGATTCCGGGTCTGGTCCTTCGGACCATCCCGGAATGACGGACGCGCGCGCTATTTCCCCAGCGCATCCGCGATTCCGCGCCAGATCTGGTCCTTGAGCTCGGTGGCGGGCGGGCTCGGGATGACGGTGGCCGGCCCTGTCCGTTTTTGGCACGCCACCACCAGGCGCAGGATCCACACCTCGCCATCGGTGTAATAGGGATCGCCGCCACCGTTGCGCCCGGTCAGCGTCGGGCCGATGCCCGTGACCTGATATTTCGCATCCACGAGGGCCGCGGCCTCGAGGTCGGCGGCGAGCAGTTTGCGCTCGGCGTCGATATCGGGGCCGATATGGTGGGTGATGGCGCCGGTATAGTGGCTGACGCCGACGCTGCGGTCGAAGGTCACGGCGCCCAGCCACACCGGGCGCTTCTCCTCGCCCTGGTCCAGCACCTTCCAGAATCGCACATGGTGGCGGTGATCGGCGCTGTTGCCGTCGGGCTTTTCGAACGCGAGGTCCTCGCGGCGGCCGAGATAGAACAAATTGCTCACCGGGGCGTCGCGGTAGGGGCGGTCGAGCAGCACGCTGCCGGCGATCTCGATCGAGGATTTCAGCGTCACCGGATCGGCGGGAAACCAGCCCGCCGCCTGCATGGCGCAGAGCACGTCCTTGTCATCGCCGATCAGCCCGACATTGATCGGATCGCCGGGAATGCCCTGCGCGGTCTGCGTCACCATCGGCAGGTTGGCGAGCCGCTTCTGGTGCTCGTAGTGGCTCCACAGCGCCGGCAGCGCGAGATAGGCGAGCGCGGTGTAGGCGAGGACGATGGCGATCGCGAGCAGCAGAAAGCGCTGCAGCCGCGAGCGATCGCGGGGGTCTTGCGCTTCGATATCGTCGTAGAGTTCAGCCACGGCGGCGTTCCCGGTTCACCTCTCCCCGCTTGCGGGCAGAGGTCGCCCGGCGAAGCGTAGCGAAGTCGGGCGGGTGAGGGGACTCTCTGCGAGTCGAGTCGGCCGAGAAAGCCCCTCACCCCAACCCTCTCCCCGCGAAGTGCGGGGAGAGGGAGGAATATCCCTCACCGCCTCGTCTCGCGGCAGCCGGCGGCTTCGGCTTCTTCCACCGAGCAGAACCAGCGCGTGCCTTTGCTGATCTTCATCTTGATCTGCGCATACCAGCGGCTGGTCGGCTTGTGGTAGATGCATTCGCCGGCGCCGTTGACATTGCCCTTGATGGTGCAGTCGGGCGAGGGCGCGACCGATCCGGAGGCGGATGCCAATAGCGTCGCATGGGCGTTGGCCGGCGCCTGCACCGCGCCGAGGATGGTCGTCTTCTTGTTGCGGACGCGCCAGTCCCATGGCGCGATGAACGCGCCCTGCCACATCCCGGCCTTGGCCTCGCGGGCGGCCTTCTCATCGGCGTCGTAATCATGGGAGAAGCGCGCGTAAGCCAGCGCCCAACCGCTTTTCACCATCCATTGCTGGATGTCCTCGCCGTCGACCTCGCAGCGCGCGATCTGCCGGCCGCGGCGATCGGTCCGCAGCACGTGACAGGTCCAGTTCTTGCCGTCGGTATGCTTTGTCAGTTCGTCGCGCGCCGCCGCGCCGCAGGTCCAGCGCTCGCCTGTATTGTTGAGGCAGAGCTGATCCACCGAGGGCGCGTCGATGCCGCCGAGGCGGATCCGGCTGGATCCGATCACGACATGATCGCCCTCGCGGACCTTGGCGGTACCGGTGATGTCGGCGGCCTGCGCGATCGCCGGCAGCAGCAGCAGCGCGACGGCAAGCGGAAATTTCATGGGCATGGAAAAAGGCCGTGTTTCAAAATGTGCTGGGTTCACCATGGCCGGCGATTGTGGTTTGGATTGGGCCGCTGTGCCAGCGCGCCGCTGTCAACTTAACGCGATGGGGCGAACCAAAAACCCACAACGGTCATCGCCCGGCTTGACCGGGCGACCCAGTATTCCAGAGGCGCCTGTGCTTAATCGAGAAGCCGCGGCGTACTGGATACCCCGCTTTCGCGGGGTATGACGAGTGATGGGTGTTCCTAGCCCCCCACCCCTGACATCATCGCCCGCCGCGCCAGCGACAGGCCCATCAGCACGAAGGCTGACGTCACCTCGGGGCCGCCCACTAAAATCCGCGTCGGGGTCTTCATCTTGTTCCACTCATAGGCCTTGAACGGCCCGCGTCGGCCGCCTTCGCCGATGCTGGCGAGGATGCAATCCAGCGCCGGCGTGAAGGTCGCAACCTCCGCCCCGAGATGGGCGAGCGCGATCAGCGCCAGCGCGGCGTCGAAGGCGTTCATCTCGCAGGCGATCAGCTCGGTCTGTACATAGGCCAGCACCCTGGCCCGGATGAAGGCGAAGGCGCCGTCGGGGTCGATCGCGGCGCGGGCGGCCGGCGGCAGCGCGATGAACGCGGCGTAGCAGCGGCCGAAATAGGCGCAATAGAGCTCCGGCAGATAGTAGATGTGCGAGCGCGGATCGGCGAACGCGCCGCTCGCGGCGAGCCTTCTCTGGAAGCCGATGATGCGCCTGATGGTGTCGAGCCGCTGCGGCGTCTCGATGATCTTCCAGCGCGCCAGATTGCGGAAGCTGACCTCGAGGATGTCGAGATTGAGCGTCGGATCGAGGTCATTGCCGAACGGACGTTCGCCGGCGCGGTTGTCGATCCAGGTCGCGACCCCGCCTTCGTAGTCGATGTTGTCGTTGATCGGCACCGTCACCAGCGGCTCGTTGACGCCGCCGCGCACCTGATAGCCGGCATAGAAGTCGAGCAGCGGCTGCTCGAGGATCGGGTCGGTGGAACCGGCTTGCGTCGCCGCGGAGAACGAGCACGCCGTGGTGTCGCAATCCGGCACGTAGACGCCAAAACCCAGATCCTGCTTGATCTGCGCGAAGAACCGCGAAAACCGTGGATGCGGCAGCGGCGCCAGCGCGGTGATGACATTGACCAACGAGCCGTCCTGCGCGCGCACTTCCTCGCGGCTGGTGACGAGGCAAAACTCCACCATCGCCGCGATCGTTCGCCGCGCCGCCGCGGTCTGCTCGGCCGACGCCAGCCCGGTCTCGATAAAACCCAGCAGCGCCTCGGTGAAGAAGGCGTCGTAATAGGCCGAGCGGTGGCGGATCTGCATCGGCTGCCCCATCGGCTCGGCGACGCCGCGCCAGGGCGGGTTGATCAGCGCGCGCGCCGGCGAGCGCGAGATGAAGATCCGCGCCAGGTTGAACAAGAGCGTCGAGTTCTTGTAGCCGCGCGAGTTCAGCCCGGTCAGCGCCATCAGCAGTTCACGGCCGCGCAGGTCGGGATCGCCGATCAGGTTGAAGGCGGCATAGGTCGGGATGAAACCATTCCGCGAAAACGAACGCAGCAAATGCGCGCCGCAGCTCCGGATCACCGGCTCGATCTCGGCGACCGACGGCGGCGCGTGCCCGTTCGCCATTGGCTTGGGTTGGGGGTGCCGCAGGTCGATCGTATCCAGCAGCGCCGCGACGGGAGCGCCGATCGCGGCCCAGTCCGGCGCGGCGTCGTCGCGGGCATGGGTCAGCGCCTCGCGCAGCCGTTGTAGCCGCGGTTCCTCGCGCAATTCGGCAAGCCCGGTCCGGCGCAACAGCGGCCGCAGCGCCGGATTGCCCAGCGCGGTTCGGTAGAATTTGGTCAGATGCGGGTCGCCGCCATGGCCGTTCAGCAGCAGGGGGTCGCAGACGTCGTACAGCGACGGGCCATCCTTGCCGGCCGTCAGCGCGCGGTAGGTGGCGCCGGCAATATGCTGAAAACCCATGAAGTGACTTTCCGTGCGCGTTGTTCGCACGTTCCCCGGAACCCCGCCGCCCAAGTGCTTGAAACTCAAGTGCCTGAAAGTTGGCACGAACCCCCAAAAAACACAAAAGGGCGTTCCAATGTGACGGGAGTCACGCAACTGGAACCCGCTTTTCCGGCATATTGGTGGCGCCCTCGGGAACCGGGCAGGCCGCTTAAGTTCCGCTCCCGTCGAGGGAAATCAGGGAATGCCAGCCCTGCTTGTGGGCGGGTCCCGTCATACGTCAATATGGTTGCCGGATTTGCCCCGACCGGTTAAACCTTGGTTTGTTGCGGTGCCGCAAATTGAGCATAATTGGACGCCACACCGTCCGGCACCCCCTGAAACCTGAACGTCCCGGGCGCGACTAACTTCTCGCGCGCTCGACGGTGACGGGGCAAGACGCTGAAGAACAAGATGCCGAAGGAAACGAGACCCACGATGAATTTGAGGCAGCTCCGCATTTCCCGCCGCTCGATCGCCATTGCCGCCGCCCTGGT
This sequence comes from Bradyrhizobium sp., assembly GCA_035602495.1. Classification (GTDB taxonomy): domain Bacteria; phylum Pseudomonadota; class Alphaproteobacteria; order Rhizobiales; family Xanthobacteraceae; genus Bradyrhizobium. The sequence goes on along the minus strand of DATNMT010000023.1, from coordinate 7,170 downwards.
CGGCACGGCGTCGCTGGTGATTGGCGCGCATGCCGCGCTGAACAAGCGGACGCTCGATGCCGCCAAGGCGGTCGCCGCCGAGCAGTCGGCGGACGCCTTCAAGCACCCCGCGCGGGTCGCGCTGGTGATCGGCAACGGCAACTATCCGGATTCCAACGCGCCCCTGGCGCAGCCGATCAACGACGCCCGCGCGCTGACGGCGGCACTGCGCCGCAACGGTTTTGACGTCGACGTGGTGGAAGACGCCACCAAAGACGACATGGACCGCGCGGTGGCGCGGCTGAAAGCCAAGGTCAAGCCGGACTCGGTGGTGATGCTGTTCTTCGGCGGCTACGGCATCCAGGCCGGCCCCGAGAGCTACATGATCCCGGTCGATGCCGCGATCTGGAAGGAAAGCGACGTCCGCCGCAACGCGATCTCGGTCGAATCCGTGCTGGAGGCGATGAAGGAGCAGGGCGCCTGCGCCAAGCTGGTGGTGATCGACGCCTCGCGCCGCAACCCCTATGAGCGCCGCTTCCGCGCCTACTCCCATGGCCTCGCCCCGATCAGTTCGCCCGACAACGCCCTGATCCTGACATCGGCGACGCCGGGCAAGGTCGCCGACGACGGCAACGGCGAGCACAGCGTGCTGGTGTCGGAGCTGTTGAACAATCTCAATGTCCAGGCAGCGCTCGCCGAGACCATCTTCAACAAGACCCGCGTCGCCATCTCCCGCGCCTCCGACGGCGAGCAGGTGCCGACCGTCTCGTCCTCGCTGTTCGAAGAAGTCCGCCTCGGCGACGCCGCCGCCACCAACGCCGGCGGCTGACACGCCCCGTCATTCCGGGGCGCGTCGAAGACGCGAACCCGGAATCTCGAGATTCCGGGTCTGGTCCTTCGGACCATCCCGGAATGACAGAGGTTGAGTTTCCCCTACTTCTCCGCGCTTGCGGTCACCGCCTGCACCGGGTCGCCCTCGCGGAGCAGCGCGCCGGCGCGGGCCACGACGATGTCGCCTTCCAGCAGGCCCCTCGTGATTTCGACCTGGCCGCCGGACATCAGCCCGACATCGACGCCGCGGGTCTCGATCCGCCCGCGCCGCACCACCTGCACCACGGTGCCGGCCGAGCCATAGAGGATGGCGGTGAGGGGGACGGCGACGTTGCAGCTTTGCCCGGTCTTGATCATCGCGCGCCCGGAGGAATTCAGCAGCAGCCTTTTTCCGGAGATCCCGATGAAGACCTGGCCGAGCTGGCTGTTGGGCTCGACCGTCGGCGCGATCCGCCGCACCCTGCCGTCGACCTCGCCGGCGCCGACGATCCTGATCCGCGCGGTCTGGTTGACCGCGACCCGGGCGATGCTCTGGGTCGGCACCAGGCCGACTAGGTCGAATTCGTTGCGCGCGATGATCGAGAACAGCGGCTCGCCCTTGCCGCCGGCGATCGCGCCGATCACCGCCGAGGACTGCGAGATCAGCCCGGCCACCGGCGCCTGCACCACCTGCTGGCCGCCATCGGGTATCGTCAGCCGGGCCAGCGTTTGGCCTGCGGTGACGGTATCGCCGGCCTCGGCGAGGATTTCCGAAACCTTCAGCCCCTGCCGTTCAGGGCGCACCGCGGTCTCCTCCCGCGCGATCACCGTCCCCGTCGCCTCGACGATATCCCCGAAGCAGGCCTTTGCCGCCTTCAGCACCGTGACGGAAGCGCCCTTGGGGGCGTCGGATTCGTCCGCGGCGAGGGCGGGGGTGGCCGACGCGAGGGCAAGGAGGGTGGCGAGGGCTGGGAAGAGCCAGTTTCGCGAGGGGCCGAGTGCGGGGAAAGGAGGCATCGGGATTCCTGTTCCGGGTTTTGGGGCTATTGATATCAGGAGGGGGACGACGGAGCCAAGCGGCAACTGGCAGTTCATGTTTTCTTCTTTGATAATATTCGGCGCGGCGAAGCCCTGGCACGGCGACTCGAAATCTCCTTGAATGATCTGCCTGATTGAAGCCACGCAGCTATTTTTCCAGCTACAGCCTCTGGGCCCTCATCCTTGACTGAACATTCCCAGACGATGGCTACCTTCCAGCCCAGCTTCCGCAAGGCTTCAAGGTTTCGCTTGTCCCGCTTTACCGTCTCACCGAACTTCAACTTCCAGAAGCGCCTGTTGGATGCGGGTGTAGTGCAAAACAGGCAACGTTCATGCCTATGCCAAAAGCAGCCGTGCACCTCGACTATGGCGGAGTATCTTCGCAGCACAATATCCGGACGTCCAGGAAGCCCAGCTACATGAAGGCGATACCGCAGCCCCCCGCGGTGCAGCGCACGCCTAAGGTCCAACTCGGGTTTGGTGTCTTTTCCCCGTATCCCCGCCATCATCCGGGATCGGGTTACTCTGTCGACAACGTCGATCATTCGAACTTTTCCTGGCGTCCGCTGATGGTTTGTTCAAATATGGTTCTAGCCGTGCGAGAAGACTAAATGCCCACCGAATTCGCTATTGTCGATTTGTTTGCAGGCCCCGGCGGGCTGGCGGAAGGCTTTTCTAGCATACGCAGCAACGACGGTTCGCGGCCTTTTCAAATTGCATTTTCAGTGGAAAAGGAAGCGTCAGCATTCGAGACTCTTCAGTTTCGGAGTTTTTTTCGCCAGTTCGACGGTTCGGCCCCTGCCGACTACTACCGTTTTCTCAACGGCGAAATTTCCGAACCCGATTGGAAGTCGCTGTTTCCAATTGAATGGGAGCATGCCTGCCTTGAGACAGCGATGCTGGAGCTAGGCTCAAGTTCGGCAGCCAAAGAAATCGATGCGCGACTCAAGGCGATAAAAAAAAGTTATGGCCGCGACGTCATTCTGATCGGTGGGCCTCCGTGCCAAGCCTATTCCCTTGTTGGAAGGGCGCGCAACAAGGGAACTCTAGGTTACGAAGCAAGTAAGGACCATCGGCATTTTCTGTACAAGGAATACATCAGACAATCGACGAGATTACCGCGCGTGCTCGCGAGCTCGCCCCACTCGTCGGATACGGTGGCAACATCGCAGAAGTCGTCGATGAAGCATTGCTCAACATCGAAATCCGGATGGGAATCGGACATTCGCTCGTCGATTCCGCCGCCGATCATGATCCGGAGTGGCCGAATAAGCGCGAGATCGACTGGTCCTACACCAGGAATTATTCGAGATTTCTGCGCGAAGAAGGCTGGAACCCCACGGTCGTTACTTCTCTTGAGATCGTGACCGAACGGATAGTTTCGCTTCTTCAGGATCCTCTCGGCCAGGGAAGCTGGGATCGGCGTGGCCTTGTCATCGGCCATGTCCAGTCTGGAAAGACTGCTAACTATTTAGGCTTAGTTGCTCGCGCGGCGGACGCAGGTTTTCGGTTCATAGTCATCGTCGCCGGCATTCATAACAATCTTCGCCGACAGACGCAGGAACGCGTCGACAGCGGGTTTGTTGGCTGGACAAGCGATCCTCAGTCCAGAATTCGCACAGGGGTCGGAAAATTCCATGGTCACTCACGACCCGTCGTCCTGACAAACGTGCTATCCGACTTTACAAAACAGAACGCCCAACAGCTTCAGGCGAGCCTAGGCGACTGGAGTAAGCCTGTCGTCGTCGTAATCAAGAAGAACGTATCGACGCTCGGGCAAATCCATTCATGGCTCAAAGATTTCAACCTGCAATCCGGCGAAAGCCAGATCGCAGGCGCGCCCATGCTTTTCATCGACGACGAAGCAGACAACGCTTCGGTCAACACGAGCAAGCCTGATCTCGATCCCACGAAGACGAATGGGCTCATTCGAGAGATTCTCGCGCTTTTTCGCAAGAGCTGCTACGTCGGCTATACGGCAACTCCGTTCGCGAACATCTTTATCAATCCAGCAGCTTACGATGACCGGACGAGGGAGGATCTTTTTCCTCGTGACTTCATTTATTGTCTTGATGCGCCAAACAATTACTTCGGCGCAGAAACAATTTTTTTGGAAGATGACGGTGAGGCGAAGCACATCCGCAAGATTGGAGATGCGGAAGATATACTCCCTCTTAAGCACAAGAAGGACATTGCGCTAACAGATCTTCCAAAATCACTGAAGCAGGCAATACAGACGTTTTTGCTGACACGGGCAATTAGAAATGTACGCGGTCAGAGGCTCAAGCACTGCTCGATGCTGATCAACGTTTCGCGATTCGTGGATGTTCAGAAGAATGTTCGGGTCCTTGTGCACTCATACCTTGAGACACTGAGGAATGCGATCCGCGCCAATTATGCCTTGCCCGGCAGTATCTCCGTTAAAAATGCTTACATAGCATCCCTCAAAGATTTGTTCGACGTCGAGCATTTCAACGGACCGGAAAGCTGGGAAGAGGTACGGGCCGAGCTCGACAACGCAATTGGCAGCATCAAAACTCTGGTGGTCAACAGTTCGAAGAGCGACGAGCCTCTCGACTATGCGGCATATTCAATGCGAGGGGAGGCACTCAACGCTATTGCCGTTGGAGGACTTAGTCTTTCGCGAGGCTTGACGATCGAAGGGCTGACGGTATGGTCGCATTAATCTGTATCTCCTTTCCGAGCGCCGTCTGAGCGATCAGTTCAAGAAACACGAGATTAGCAATCAAATTGGGGGGATGCCGATTGCTTTTCATATCTGGGACGTGTCTCGCCTCCATCGCCTGCGGACATCGAAGGGCGCGAAGGAGCCGATTAACATCGATCTGGTTGAGATGTGGGGAAAGGGAATTCTCTGCCTTCCCGCCCACCTGAACACCGCGGAATATCACTCATTTCTTCTCGTTATGCCTGGAAAGCTGATTGCCGATCTTTACGCACGATATAGCTCACGGCTTTTGGAGCAAAACGTCAGATCGTTCTTGCAGGCACGCGCCGCAGTGAACAAGGGAATTCGGGAAACGATATTGAACGATCCAAAGATGTTCTTCGCATACAATAATGGAATTACTGCCACGGCAGCAAGCGTTACTGTGAAGGAGGCTGACGACGGCTTGCGGATGACTGGCATCGAAGATTTTCAAATCGTAAACGGCGGGCAGACAACGGCCTCGCTTTTTCATACGCGGAGGAAGGATAAGGCCAACCTCGATAATGTCTTTGTTCAAGTGAAACTGTCAATTGTGAGTCCAGAGCTGTCCGAAACGGTCGTCCCTAAGATTTCAGAGTATGCCAATACGCAAAATCGCGTGAACGCCGCTGACTTTTTTTCCAATCATCCATTTCACGTTCGCATGGAAGAGATTTCGCGGCGAATGTGGGCGCCGGCTGCGGACGGCGGCCAGCGAGAGACTAAATGGTTTTACGAGCGAGCGAGAGGACAGTTCGCCGATGCACAGGCCAAACTGACAGCAGGTGAGACGCGAAGATTTCTGGCGGAGTATCCGAAAAACCAGATGTTTACGAAGACGGATTTGGCCAAGTACGAAAATGTCTGGGACGAGAATCCCCGTTTCGTAAATCTCGGAGCTCAGAAGAATTTCTCGAGGTATGCGGAACGGATTAGCGAGGAATGGAAGGAGGATGCCGATCGGTTCGGAGACGATTATTACAGGCGCGTGATAGCGCGGGCGATTGTCTTCAAACGGGCAGAAAAAATTATCTCAGAACAGCGGTGGTATGCCGGGGGCTATCGAGCGAACATCGTTGCCTATTCGATCGCGCTCATTGGATTTTGCATTGCCGAGGAGCGAAAATCGCTCGACTTTCAGAAGATCTGGCAGCGCCAGGGCGTTGATCCGTTTCTTTACGACGCGATTGGTCGTGTTGGTCGATTGGTTCAAGACGACTTAACGTCCCCACCCGAGAAGACTTCAAACATTTCTGAGTGGGCGAAGCGGGATGCGTGTTGGCAACGGCTGATGTCTAGGCGACCCGAGGTCGAAAAGCTACTCAAGCCAGGATTTGCCGCTAATCTTATGACTCTTGATCCCCCGCATAAAACTCCCGCAACGTTGTTGAGGAAAAGAGATAGTTCCGTCGCGGAGATTGAGGCATAGGGGGTCACGCCGCGGCTGTCAGAGGTCGCGCGCGTTCAATCCGTTTGCGTTGGCGCGGGGAATGCATCGCTTCCCACAGGTCGCTTCGCCGCTGCACATTAGGCCAGAAATCCGGGCTGTTGCCGAACACGCGCCGGCGTTGCCGGTCAAATTGACCGGCATGCGCACTGCTTGATATATATCAAAGATATCGACCAAACATCGAAGGAGGCGGATCATGACTTCAACCGCCAAATTGTTTATGCACGGCCGCAGCCAGGCCGTGCGCCTGCCCAAGGAATTCCGTTTCGAGGGCAGCGAGGTGCGCGTCAGCAAGGTCGGCGACAAGGTCATTCTCGAACCGACTGAGAAGAAACCGTTCGACCCCGCGGCGTGGCGCGCGGGGCTCGAGCAATACCGGGATATTCCGTTCATGGAGGACGGCCGCGATCAGGGCAGAAATTCTGAAGGAGGCGGATCATGAGTGCTACCGCCAAATTGTTCATGCACGGCCGCAGCCAGGCCGTGCGCCTGCCCAAGGAATTCCGCTTCGAGGGCAGCGAGGTACGCGTCAGCAAGGTCGGCGACAAGGTCATTCTTGAGCCGCTGAAGAAGAAGCCGCCCATCGATATCGAGGCATGGTTCGCACGTCTCGATGAACTCGGCGCGCGTGACTTCCTGCCCGACGGTATTCCTGACGATCCGCCGGATTGAAAGCGGGCCGTAGAGCGCTCGCCGAGCGCGATCCGGCCGAATATTTTTCTAATTGCTGCCGAAAGCACTGCCGGTTTCATTGCGCCAAAAATCTAATTTCTTCAGCCAAATCAAGCTGATTTGGGTTGTCCAGTCCTTTCTGCAAAAATATTTCTGTTTTCCAGAATCAAAATCGTCCCTATATTCGCTTCGTCCCGTCCCACCGAGGGGCGTTGCGCAACGTCACGAAACGCGGGGCGGGATGCGGTGGACGCTGGTAGTGCCGGTGACGAACGGCGCGAAAGCGGACGGCAAAGTCGTGTGGTCCTGACGCCTCGACGCTGGCGCCAAGTCTGCGGAAGCAATTCCACGGGCGACGGAGACCAAAGAGCCCGAGCTCCGGGGAGAACACGAAATAAGCCGTAAACCATCGCGTGCGGGAATGCCGGGTTTTCCGGTGTACTCGTGGTGACTAACTCGTGTGGTTTTTCTACCCACACAAGGCTGCGGGTGCATTGGGCGCCCGGCATTC
>DATNMT010000584.1:0-10003 GCA_035602495.1 Bradyrhizobium sp. | reverse complement strand
CACCCTGGAATTCGAGGACCACCGGCCGCTTTACGACTGGCTGCTGGACAAATTGCCGGTGCCCTCAAGACCGCACCAGTATGAATTTGCGCGGCTCAATCTGAGCTATACGCTGCTCTCGAAGCGCGTGCTGACCCTGCTCGTGCGCGACGGCCATGTCGCCGGCTGGGACGATCCGCGAATGCCGACCATTGCGGGGCTGAAGCGGCGCGGGGTGCCGCCGGCGGCGATCCGGGAATTCGTCAAGCGCATCGGCGTGGCAAAGGCCAACAGCGTCGTCGACGTCGGCATGCTGGAATTCTGCATCCGTGAAATCCTCAACAAGAGCGCAGAGCGGCGGATGGCGGTGCTGCGGCCGCTGAAAGTCGTGATTGAGAATTATCCGGAAGGCCAGATCGAGGAACTCGAGGCCGTCAACCATCCGGACGATCCCTCGGCCGGCACCCGCCGCATCGCGTTTGGCCGCGAGCTCTTTATCGAGCACGACGATTTCATGGAAAATCCGCCGAAGAAGTTTTTCCGGCTGTCGCCCGGCACCGAAGTGCGGCTGCGCTACGCCTATTTCATCAAATGCACCGGCGTCATCAAGAATGCAGCCGGCGAAGTGGTGGAGCTGCGCTGTACTTACGACCCTGCGACCAAAGGCGGTAACGCGCCCGACGGCCGCAAGGTCAAGGCCACCATGCACTGGCTTTCCGCGGCGCAGTCGGTCAAGGCCGAAATCCGCGTCTACAACCAGCTGTTCTCAAAGCCGTCGCCGGATGCCGCTAATTTCGCCGCCGACCTCAACCCGCAATCGCTCGAGATTTTGCCCGACGCCCGCATCGAACCCGAGATCGCCGCCGCCAATTCGAACGAGGTCATCCAGTTCGAGCGGCAGGGCTATTTCGTGCGCGATAAGGAATCGACGCCGCAGCATCCGGTGTTCAATCGCACCATCGGCCTGCGCGATACCTTTGCCAAGGAAGTCGGGGCCAAGGGATGAGGCCGATGCTCAGCGCGGCCGACGAGGTGGTGTCCGGCATCATCGAGAAATGGTCGGCTGCCTTCAACAAGCTCGATGCCGATGCTCTGGCGTCACTTTACTCGAAGAACGCTTTTTTCTTCGGGTCGAAGTCCTCGCTGTTTCGCGGGCGAGATGGCGTCGCGTCTTACTTCAATGCGCTGCCGCGATGGCGTTCGCCGATCGTGCAATTCACCGATCTAGCGACCGCGCAGGTCAATGCCGACGTGCTCAATTTCGCCGGCACGGCATCGTTCGTCGTCGAGCAGGATGCCGAGCCGCTGTCGGTCAAGATCACCTGGGTGATCGCCTGGGAGGACGGCGGCTGGAAAATCGCCAGCCATCACGTCTCGTCCAGGACGCCGCTGTTGCAGGAGTAGGCTGATAGCGGACGCTACTATTGCGAGGTCGCCGGACCATCGCTTTCCAGACATTGGGTAATCATGGCGGTCCGATCTCTGGGCAGAACCTTGGCGGCGTCGGCTTTTTGAGCGCATTCGCGTTGCTTCATCTGCTCAGCCCGCCGCTTCATCGCAGCTTCGCGATATTCGGGAGCAACGGCATTCGGGTCGACCAGCTTCTGGGCGAAACCGGCCTGGAAGCCCAGTATCTGGATGCAAAACGAGAAAGCCGCAACGATCGATAATTGCCCCACCAACCTCATGATATGCTCCGCGCGTTGAAAGCGGGCAGCTTAGCACAAGGCGGGGCCGGCGTCTGTGAACTATCACACACGGATGGCCGAAAAAGAGGCGCCCGAAGCGGCGCAGCCTATTGGCAGTAACCGTAGAGCCCGCAGACATAGGGCAGGCGGACGGCGTAGGAGACATAGGGTCCGCCGTAATACGGGCCGGGGTAGTAGAACGACCACGACGAGCCGTAGGTGTAGGTGCCGCGATTCCACAGCGGATCGGGCAGCATGTTGTAGGGAATGATCGGCGCTGAAACCTCGCGTTCCCGATAGACCGTGGCGCGAACGTCGGCGGGCTCGGCAAAGATCGCGCCCAACCGGCTTTGGGTCGCAAGATCGGCGGCGTCGGCGCTGGTTGCGGCGAGCACGAGAGCGAACACGGAAAGCAGTATGCGCGGCATGGCCAGGCCCCCGATTGATTCGGGAATCCTAACCGTGCGGCCGTTAATAAAAGTTAACGCCGCGAGCTTCCGCGTCCAGACAGGATCGCTGGATTTCAGACGCGGTCAGTACCGCGCCATCAGCGGCCAGCCCCACGCGTAGTTCACGCCGACCTTGACGGTATCGACGCGCAGGTTCTGGTTGAACACGAACGGGGCGCCGGCGGCGTTGAAAACCGTGTAGCCGAGCGTGTTGCCGAAGTCGTAATGCAAATATTCGACCTTGGCGCTCCAGTTCGGCGCGAACTTGTATTCCACGCCGCCGCCGATCGTATATCCGGAATCCGTGCTGGGCTTCCTGATGCCCGAGAACGATCCGGTGACCGTGCTGAAGCTCGATGCGCCATCGATGATGGCGTAGCCGCCCTTGACGTAAAACAGGGCGCGATCCCAGGTGATGCCCATCCGGCCGGTGAAGTCGCCAAACGCACCGCTGGTCAGGCCGACGCGGGTTCCGGAAGCGGTGCCCGTCAGCAGCTTGTTGCCGCCGAGATCCATATAGCCGCCGTCGGCTTCGAGGCCGAAGACATAATTGCTGGCCTGCCAGTTGTAACCGATCTGGCCACCGGCGAGGAAGCCGCTGGTGTTGATCGACGTCACCGTTCCCGGAAGTGCCGCTGCGGCATAGGGGTTGACGTCGGTGATGTCGGAATGCGCCCACACGCCGCCGGCGTTGGCGCCGACGTAAAATCCGGCCCAGCCGATCACGGGAGCGATCGGCGCGTAGGCCGGCGCCTTGGCGTACGGCACCGCGCCGAAATCGGCGGCGGACGGTGCACCCGTACCCGCGATCGCGGCGATCGCCGCGGCGGTTGAAAGCATCATTCTTGAATTTCTCACGCTGAACTCCCCCAAAACTTGCAACGGAGCATTGGCATCCACGCGATCGGCCAAGGCCCCACACCCCAGCCTCTTTGGTAGGGGGAATTCCCTAAGGGAGTATTGGGCGACATGGTAAACGGCCGGCGCAGGCGAGGTTTTTGGTTTCGGCCGCTTTCCCCCACATTCCGCATCCGTTCCACTTTCCGCGAGGCCGCAGCTTCCGATAGCATCGCGCTCCGGAACGGATCGGTGGGTGTACCGGGATGGCGGAGCGGGGCAGGGCCCGGACGCAGGGGATTGCCGGAACCTGGCCGCCGCGCGAGGCGGCGCGGGCAGGTCATATCGCGCCGTCCGGCTTCGGCACCTGGTCGTCCTTCATCGCAAAGCTGCGCGAATGGGTCGCCGCCGAAGCCGGCGCCGGGCGCCTGCTGCCCTGGGTGCCGGTCGCGTTCGGCACCGGCATCGCGTTCTATTTCGCCGCGGATCATGAACCGGTACTGCCGGTGGCTGCCGTCACGGCGGCAGCGCTTGGCGCCGCCGCGTTGCTGCTGCGGCGGCAAAAGCTGTTTCCGGTCGCCGTGATGATCGCAGCCGTTGCCGCGGGCTTTGCGGTGGCGACATGGAAAACGGCGTGGATCGCGCACAACGTGCTGGCGCGGCCGATGTTCGGGGTATCGCTGTCGGGCTTTGTCGAGACGCGCGACATCCGCGAGCGCACCGACCGTTTCGTGCTTCGCGTGACACAGATAGAGAGCTTGCGCGACAAGACAAAACTGGATCGGGTCCGGCTCTCGGTGCGCAAGGGCACCGCGCCCGAAGTCGGCAGCTTCGTCGAATTGAAGGCACGGCTGCAGCCGCCGCTCGCGCCCTTGCGGCCGGGCAGCTACGATTTCGGCCGCGACATGTTCTTTCAGGGCATCGGTGCTTCCGGTTTCGTCACCGGCTCGATCAAGACAATGGAGGCGCCGGTCAGCGGCGGCTGGTCGCTGCGCTACGCCGCCTTCATGCAGGGCTTGCGCGATGCGATCGATGCGCGCATCCGCACCACGCTGGACGGCGACAAGCGCGCGATCGCCACCGCGTTATTGACCGGCCGCCGCGACGCCATCACCACGCCGGTCAATGACGCCATGTTCATCTCGGGACTCGGCCATGTGCTGTCGATCTCGGGTTATCACATGGCGGTGGTGGCCGGCGTGGTGTTCTTCGCGGTGCGGGCGCTGCTGGCGCTGATCCCGCAGCTTGCCACCGGCTTTCCGATCAAGAAATGGTCGGCGGCGGCGGCGCTGGCGGCCGCGCTGTTCTATCTGTTGCTGTCGGGGGCCGAAGTCGCCACCCAGCGCTCGTTCTTCATGACGGCGGTGGTGTTGATCGCGGTGATGGTCGACCGCCGCGCCATCACCTTCCGCACGCTCGCGGTCGCCGCGATGATCGTGCTCACCGTCGCGCCGGAAGCCCTGGTTCATCCGAGCTTCCAGATGTCGTTTGCGGCGACATTGGGCCTGGTGGCGCTGGTGCAGATCGGCATGCCGCGTCTGTTCGCCTCGCCCGACAATTCGGCGACCGCGAAAGTGGCGCTGTGGGGCGGCCGCGAAATCATGACGCTGGCGCTGGCCTCGCTGGTCGCGGGCCTCGCAACCACGCCCTACGCCGCGTTTCATTTCCACCGGGTAACGCCCTATGGCGTGCTCGCCAATCTGGCGGCGATGCCGGTGGTCTCGGCGCTGGTGATGCCGGCGGGGCTGTTGGGACTGGCCGCGATGCCCTTCGGGTTCGACGGCGTGTTCTGGTGGCTGATGGGGATCGGCATCGACTGGATGATCGCGGTGACGGAATGGGTCGCCGGACTTCCCGGCGCGATCGGCCGCATGGCGGCGTTCGGGATCGGGCCATTGATCGCGGCCAGTATCGGCATCGTGCTGATGGGCTTGTTGAGGACGCCGCTGCGCTGGTCGGGTGCGGCGGTGTTGCTGGCTTCGATCATCTGGGCCGTGAGCGTCCCGCGGCCGGATATCCTGATCTCCGCCGACGGCCACAATGTCGGCGTCCGCGGCCGCGACGGGCGGCTGCATCTGATGCGGACCGCCAAGGACGCGTTCCTGCTGAAAGAGTGGCTCGCTGCAGACGCGGATCCACGACTGCCCACGGATTCCTCGCTCGCCGAGAGCGTCTCTTGCGACGAGGCGGGCTGCGTGACCGAAGTCTCCGGCGGCGGCCTGGTCGCGCTGGCGCTCAAGCCGGAGGCGCTGTCCGACGATTGCGCGCGGGCGGCGCTGGTGGTGACCGCGCGACAGGCGCCGCCGTCATGTCCATCGCCGGTGATCGGCGAGGCTCGGCTGCGCAGCCAGGGCGCGATGGCGCTGCGGCGCAGCGGAAGCGGATTTTCCGTTGAAGCCAACAAGCCGAGAGGCGTCGATCGGCCATGGTCGGCGGCGGTCGCGGGCGAAGCGGATACCGAGGCAACGCTGGCGCGCCCCAAAGCCCCCCAGGCGGTGGACGCGACGCCTTCGGAAGCCGATTTGCAGACGGAGGAGTAGGGCTTTCATTCCGTCATTCCGGGGCGCGTCGACAGACGCGAGCTACGATGTGCACTTGCACATCGTAGAATCTCGAGATTCCCCGATGTGCAATTGCACATCTGGGGTTCGCACGGAGCCTGTCATCGGGCCGCGCTTTGCGCGGATCCGTTGGTGCGCCTCGGAATGACGGCGTGACGCCTTACTTCTCGCTATGCGAAGAATGCTCCCGCAATTCGAAGGCGCCCAGATGAAATTCCTCGGCGTCGCCCACGGCGGTGGCGGCCGCGGTCTTCACCAGCGCGAACATGGCATCGGGGAATCGTTCCCAGATCGCCAAATCTTCCGGCGCGATGGTGAGCCAGCCAAACCTGAACATGTAGCGGCCGGGTTCGGTCACATGTCCGACTTGCTGCCAGTTGACCTTATTGACGCCCAATCATGTTGTCCTTGCGCCGTCCGCCACCGTCATTGGGCGGCGGGACAGGGTTTTGGGCCTTGCCCGCCGCATGCCGTACTGCCCTGGTCCGCAATTCGAAGGCATCGAGCTGCAGCGCGAACGTCGCCAGCGCCAGCTTCAGATTGGTCAGTTCCCTGGCGCGTGCGTCGTCGCGTTCCATCGCATATCCCGCGTGAGGCCCACCGGGTGGAACCGGCGGGACATCCACGTTGCTGGTTCAAGCAGCCGAGAGCGGCGTCGCCACGTTGCCATGCGCCGTCGCCGGCTGGCTCGCCGGTTGACGCTCGGGCGGCTGATGCATCACGGGCAATTGCAGCACGGTGGCGCGCTGCCCTTCGCAGAGCAGGGTCACGAGAATATTGTTGCCGTCCGGAAACTCGATCGCATCGTGGTGCCGGTCCCGCATATGCTGGTCGATGGCGCGGAATCTTCCGACCCGGTAACCGATTTCCCGGGTCCAGATCCATCGGTTGTCGTAGCGGACGTTTTCGGCAAAGGCGAGTTCGGTCCCCGGAAGCATGCAGACCGCGACATTGGGATCGCTCTCCGAGGCGAAGCCGCGCGTCGAAGTCCCCGGGAAGGTCGTTGTGATCAGCGTCTCTCCGACGCGAGCAGGGCGCGTCGCTACGGCGTGCAGACTATAGTCACACATCGCATTGCTCCTCGTTTGAGATAGCAAACCCGCGCCGGAAAGAGGCGCAGGCCTCTATCAGAGTGGACGATAGCTCATGAGTTTTGACCGCGTTGGCGGCAAATGTGCGACGGGAGCCGGCGCGCCAAATCACAAATGCGTTTGATGACTTACGCGCCGTCATTTCCAGCCTCGACAAAGTTGACGCCTGTCAACGTCGGGCTTGAGGCGAGCAAGTCCGTCATTCCGCGCCGGCGCGTGTCATCGGGCCGCGTTTGGCGCGGACCCGTCGGACCCGCCCCGGAAACGACGGCTCAATACTTCCGGTAAAGCCCGATCAGCTTGCCTTGGATCTTGACCCGGTTGGGCGGCAGGATGCGGACTTCGTAGGAGGTATTGGCGGGTTCCAGCGCGATCGAGGCGCCGCGGCGGCGGAAGCGCTTCAGGGTTGCTTCCTCCTCGTCGATCAGGGCCACCACGATATCGCCGGTCTCAGCGGTCTCGTTGCGCTGGATCAGCGCCATGTCGCCGTCGAGGATGCCGGCGTCCACCATGGAATCGCCGCGCACCTCCAGCGCGTAATGCTCGCCGGAACCCAGCATGTCCGGCGGTACGCTGATGGTGTGGCTGCGGGTCTGCAGCGCCTCGATCGGCGTGCCGGCGGCGATCCGGCCCATCACGGGGACCGCGACCGGACGCTCGCCGTCATTGTCGGAACTGCCGCTGCTGCTTCGCACCTTGCCGAGCGTGCCTTCGATGACGCTGGGCGTGAAGCCGCGGCGGCCGCTGCCGGCCGCCGAAAGCTCCGGCAGCTTGATCACCTCGATGGCGCGGGCACGGTTGGGCAGGCGGCGAATGAAGCCGCGCTCTTCCAGCGCGGTGATGAGGCGGTGGATGCCGGACTTCGAGCGCAGATCGAGCGCGTCCTTCATCTCGTCGAAGGAGGGCGGAACGCCGGACTCTTTCAGGCGTTCGCTGATGAATCGCAGGAGTTCATATTGTTTGCGCGTGAGCATCTCGAGCGTTCCCCAGTTTGCATTCCCTAATGCAGTGCATTCCCAAAAGCAGTGATCTTGCCGTCTGACGTCGGTCTCGAAAGAAGTCTCCGTCTGACGACACCTTGACCAAGCTTCCGGAGTCAGCTTCGGGAGCGAGCTGCTCCTGTTTGTAGACACCGGAAGTCAGAAACAAATCATGAACAGACACTATCTGTTCCATATGTGTTCCGCAACCACTTAATTTACGGTCAACAAGTCAGAGATTTGCGGGAACTGGCCGTTAAGGGCTTTAGCCCGGCAGCCGCAGGATATCGCAAGGCGTGCCGGCGGCGGCCTTCGGCGCAAATGGCGCGCGCACCACAAGTGCCCGTGCCGCAGCGAGATTCCCAAGCAGCGACGAGTCCTGATGGTCGACCGGGGTAGCGATCAGGGCGCCGTCGGCGCGCGCTTCCAGCCGGGCGCGCAGGTAGTCTTCGCGAAGGTCGTTGCTGCCGACATCGCGTCCCAACAGCGCCGTCTCCCGGGCATGGTGGAGGGTCGCGCGCCCCGACAGCGCGCGAATCAACGGCACCAGAAACAGGAAGCCGCAGACATAGGAGGAGACGGGATTGCCGGGCAGGCCGATCACCCGCATCGCGCCGAGCCGCCCGTGCATCATCGGCTTGCCCGGCCGCATCGCGATCTTCCAGAACGCGATTGCGACGCCCTCGGCCTCCAGCGACCGCTTGACGAGGTCGTGGTCGCCGACCGAGGCCCCGCCGGTGGTGATCAGGATATCGGCGCCCGCGTCACGGGCGCGGCGGATGCCATCGGTGGTCGCAGCGACGGTGTCGGCGGCAATCCCGAGATCTGTGATCTCGGCGCCTTCATCGCGGGCCAGCGCGCGTAGCGCATAGCCGTTGGAATAGACGATCTGGCCGGGACCGGGGACAGCACCCGGCATCACCAGCTCGTCCCCGGTGGCAAGCAGCGCCACCTTCGGCCGGCGCCGCACCGGAAGCTGCGGATAATTCATGCCGGCGGCCAGCGACAGATCGCGGTCGGTGAGGCGGCTTCCTTTGGCCAGCAGCACGTCGCCCTTGCGAAAGTCGATGCCGGCCGGACGGATGTGCCGTCCGGGGTGAGCCGCCTCGGTGACGGCGATGTGGCTGCCTTCCGCCACCGTGTCTTCCTGGATCACGACGGCATCGGCGCCGTCGGGGATCACGCCGCCGGTAAAGATCCGCACCGCCTCGCCCGCGCCGATGCGGTTTTCGAACGGCCGGCCGGCGGCGACTTCGCCGATCAGCTTCAAGCGGGCGCCGGCCGCCGCATCCGCCGCGCGCACCGCATAGCCGTCCATCGCCGACATTGCCAGCGGCGGCTGGGTGCGCAGTGCTGCGACATCGCGCGCCAGCACCCGGTGATAGGCCGCGTCCAGTGCGACCATTTCCTCCGGCAGCGCCTCGGCGCCTGCAAGGACGGCGGAAAGCGCATCAGTAACCGGCATCAGCGCCACGGCGTATCTCCTAAATCCCGAGCGCGGCCAGCGCTCCGGCGATGTCATCCGGCGAGGTGACGTGAACCGAGGTCAGGCCGCGGGCGCGGGCGCCTTCGATATTGTCGGCGGAATCGTCGAAGAACACGATGCGCTCGGCCGGCACCCCGATCGCCTTCACCACATGATCATAGGCCGCCGCCTCCGGTTTTCGAAGCCCGATCGAGGAGGACAAAAAGACTTCGCGGAAATGGCCGAGCACGTCGGCATGAACGACCGAGAAATGTTCGACATGGGCGCCGTTGGTGTTGGAGAAGGCATAGAGCGGCAAGCGAGTTGACGCGCGCGCCAATAACGGCGCGATGCCCGGCATTTCGCCGGCAAAAATCGCGTTCCACCCCTCCAGGAACTGGGCGTCCGACAGCTCGATGCCCATCGAGGCGCGCTGCCCGGCAAAGAATTCGGCGTCGCTGATCTCGCCCCGCTCGTGACGCTGGTAGAGCTCGCCGCGGGCAAATCGCCCGGCCAGCTGCGTCGGCTCGCACCTGGCGTGACCGGCCCAGCAGGCGACCGCTCTGTCGAAGTCGATATCGAGCACGACGCGGCCGAGATCGAACAGCAGGGCATCGGCGGTGCCAGGAGAGAGCAGGGGGCGGGTCATGGCGGCGGTGTACGAAAATTAGCGGGGTGGAGCAACGGTGTCGGGAAGTGGCTTCCATAGGTGCCGGACGCATCGGTCCTCGGGCCGGGCGGCGCCGGTGAGGTCCCCGTCCGGTTGACGCCGGGCCGGTGGTTAACGGTTCTCAACTTATTTTCCGGCAGCTCTCTCGAACCGGTTTCGATCTGGTGTCGTCGAACCTTCGTGCGAGCCATTCCGGTTTCGCTTAACCAGGGGATGGAGAAATCAAGATGACGATGAAATCAGGATTATCTGCAGCCGCGTTAGTCACTTTCGTTGCGATCAG
>DATNMT010000644.1:0-11327 GCA_035602495.1 Bradyrhizobium sp. | reverse complement strand
GGCGTCGAGGCGCCATAGCCGGCGCGCGACCAGGCGAACACGCCGGCGCCGGTGGCGGCCTAAAGCTTTTCCGGAAAATCGCCCCACATCGCGGCCGAGCCGAGGCCCTCATGCAGCATGACGATGGTCGGCGCCTCGCCGGGCGCAGGACCGGTCATGCGGTATTCGAGATCGGCGCTGCCGATGCGGAGGAAGCCGGTGGGTGCAAGATCAGTCATTTCTTTCTAACCTGCGCCCCAAACTCTCATTCGTCATGCCCGGGCTTCCGCCTTCGCCAAGGCTTCGGCGGACCAGCACCGAAGACCCGGCGAAGCATTAGCGTAGACGGGTGTCCCGGGCATCCACGTCCTTCGTGCCAAGCAACAAGACGTGGATGGCCGGGTCAAGCCCGGCCATGACGACTAACTATGTTCGCGCAGCTTGAACCTTTGGATCTTCCCGGTCGCGGTTTTCGGCAAGGTGTCCACCACATCGATCCAGCGCGGATATTTCCACACCCCGATCTTCTGCTTGACGTGCTCCTTCAGCGCCTCGCTGAGCCCGTCGGCCTTCGCATCCGCCCGCAGTACCACGAACGCCTTCGGCTTCAACAGCCCTTCCGGATCGGCTTCGGGCACCACGGCGGCTTCCAGCACCGCCGGATGGGTGATCAGCGCGCTCTCGACCTCGAATGGCGACACCCAGATGCCGGACACCTTGAACATGTCGTCGGAGCGGCCGCAGAACGTGTAGCGGCCGTCGGCGTCGCGGATGTATTTGTCGCCGGTGCGGGTCCAATGGCCCTCGAAGGTCGACCGGCTTTTGCTGCGCTGGTTCCAGTAGCCCTCGCCGGCCGAGGGCGCGTGCACCAGCATTTCGCCTACTTCGCCGTCGGCCACCTCATCGCCGGCCTCGTTGACGAGGCGCACCTGATAGCCCGGCACCGGGCGGCCGGAGGTGCCGTATTTGATGTCGCCGGGCGAATTCGACAGGAAGATATGCAGCAATTCGGTCGAGCCGACGCCGTCGAGAATGTCGACGCTGAAGCGCGCTTTCCAGGCGTTGCCGACCGATTCCGGCAGCGCCTCGCCGGCGGAGGTGCAGATGCGCAGGCGCGCGCCGCAGCGCTCGCGCTTCAGCGTCTCGTCGTTGAGCATCGCCGAAAACAGCGTCGGCACGCCGAAGAAGATGCTGGGATTGTATTTGTTGATCAGCGCAAACATCAGCGCCGGCGTCGGCCGCTCGGCATTGAGCACCGTGCTGGCGCCGACCGACATCGGAAAGGTCAAGGCATTACCGAGCCCATAGGCGAAAAACAGTTTTGCCGCCGACAGCCCGACATCGCCCTCGCGAATGCCGAGCACTTGCTTGGCGTAGGTATCCGCCGTCGCGGCGAGATTGGCATGCAGATGCCGCACGCCCTTGGGCATGCCGGTCGAGCCCGACGAATAGAGCCAGAATGCCGGCTCGTCGGCATGGGTCGCGACGGTTGCGAAGCTGTCGCTCTCGCCAGCGAGTTCGTCGGACAGCTTCTTGTAGCCGTGCGCATCCTTGCCGGAGACAACGACGTGATCGAGATCCGGCATCCGCCCCAGCATGTCCTTCACGACTGGCAACAGTGCCTCGGAAATGAACAACACCCGTGCGCGGCAATCGGCCAGCACATAAGCGTATTGATCTGACGTCAGAAGCGTATTGAGCGGCACCGGCACCACGCCGGCGCGGATCGCGCCCAGAAACACCGCCGGGAAATCGACGGTGTCGAGCATGATCATGGCAACGCGTTCCTCGCGGCGGACGCCGAGCCGGCGCAGCATGTTGGCTGCGCGGCAGCTTTGCTGCTGCAGGTCGCGATAGGTCAGTTCGGAGACAGTATCGGTGAAGGCGAGCTTTGCCCCGCGACCCTCGTCGACATTGCGGTCGAGCAGCCAGGTCACCGCATTGTAGGAACCGGACGTGCCGCTCACAGCGCTTCCCCCCAGATTTTAAGAATTATAATTCATAGAAAGCCACCGCGCACACTTGCTGTCAATCCTCTCCGGCATTATGTTTCCGAAATGCGCGCCGTAACACCGATGCGAAATGTTTTGGTCGATCAAGCCATCATGGCATGTTGCCGACCGCGATTCATGAAAGTTGCGCGCATCGTCTATGACGTCGCGAAAGCGCTGAAACTGCCGAGGGGCAGGAAGGTGGACTTTATAGGCGACCGCATCAAAGCACTCGTCAAAGCCAAAATGCTGGAATCGGCGGGCAATCTCGATCGGTGGGGTTTTAGCGAAATTCGATTGCCTGAGAAATGAAATCGCCTCCGAGCGCGTGTGGCGCACACGAAAACGAAACGGCGACATGACCGAAACTCCCGAATCCGAAGCCGGCTTTCTCGAAGCGCTCGGTCAGCGTGTCCGCACCACGCGCGCGCTGCGCGGCATGTCGCGCAAGGTGCTGGCAAAGGTTTCCGGCATATCCGAGCGCTATATCGCGCAGCTCGAAAGCGGCAAGGGCAACGTCTCGATCGTGCTGCTGCGGCGGGTGTCGCACGCGATGGGCGCGCATCTGGAGGATCTCATTCCGGCCGGCGAACCCGCGCCGGACTGGCCAGTGATCCGCGATCTCCTGCGCAAGGCCACGCCGAACCAGATCGCGCAGGCGAAGGATATTCTCGCGGGCAACGGCGCGTCGGCGCATCGGCGCGCGTCGTTTGCCGGCATCGCCCTGATCGGCCTGCGCGGCGCCGGCAAATCCACGCTCGGCAAGATGCTGGCGAAAAAGATCGGCTGGAATTTCGTCGAACTGAACAAGGAAATCGAGGCGCAGAACGGATTGTCGGTTGCCGAGATCATCGCCCTTTACGGCCAGGAGGGCTTTCACCGCATGGAGCAGGCCGCGCTTACGGCATTGCTGGCGCGCAAGGAACTGATGGTGCTGGCGACCGGCGGCGGCATCGTCTCCGAACCGCTCACCTTCGACCTGATCCTGTCGTCGTTCTATACCATCTGGATCAAGGCCGAGCCGGAAGAGCACATGGCGCGGGTGCGCAGGCAAGGCGATCTGCGGCCGATGGCCGACGATCGCTCGGCGATGAGCGAACTGCGCACGATCTTGCGCAGCCGCGAGCCGCTTTATGCCCGCGCCGCGGCGGTGGTGGATACCGCGGGGCTTTCCGTGGATGCAGCCGCGGCGCGTTTGAGCGAGGCGGTGGCACCGGTGCTGCATGACGAAGCGCGGATGTTCGCGCGCGGCTAAGTCGGCGACAGCGCCCTGCGTGACTCGCTCTCTTCCGTTATTTGCGATACTCGTCGCGCATGAAGCTGCTCTTCCTCCACGGCGCGCCCGCCGCTGGCAAACTGACGGTCGCAAGAGCGCTGCTTGCAATGGTGCCGGGGCGGCTATCCGACAACCACGCGGCTATCGATCTGGCGCGGACGATCTTCGACTTCGGCGCGCCCGGATTCTGGGAGCTTGTGCATCATGTGAGGTGCTCGGCCGTCGACGCCGCAGCGCGGCACGGCGTCGGGCTCCTGGTCACGACCTTCTGCTATGCCGAGCCGGACGACCGCCCGCAATACGAAGACTTCGAAGCGATCATGCAACGGCACGGCGGCGAGCTGCTGCCGGTGTTCCTGCACTGCCCCCGGGAAGAGGCCGTGCGCAGGGTGGGCAATCCCGACCGCGTCGAACGGCGCAAGATGAGCTCGGCGGAACACCTGATCAGCGACCTCGATCGCAATAACTTCTCGCCCGTGCCACGACCCGATTGCCTCACGCTGGATACAGGGGTGCGGCCGGCGGAGGCGACCGCACGGGAAATCATCGGCCATTTCGGGCTTGACGCAGCGTAGAGCCGGTGCTGCATGACGAAGCGCGGATGTTCGCGCGGGGCTAACTTTCGTATCCCGGACGCGGTGCAGCGCTCTCGCGCTGCTCGCAGAGCCAGGACCCACGCCTCAATGGACCCCGGATCAGCAGCGCACCACGCCGCTTGCGCGGCGCGCTGCGCAGCATCCGGGGAACGCAGGATTCAACTCCGCGCCCCTGCACAAGGAAATCCCTTGCGGGGAAATTCAGGGCTAGTAACCTGAATCCAAACGAAATTCTGCGCCACCGCGAGAAGGACGTCCCATCATGATGAGCCAGGAAGCGAACGACCTGATCACCCGCACCGGGCCAAGGGAGCCGTGCGGAAAACTGATGCGGATGTACTGGCAGCCGGCGGCGCTGGTCGAGGAGCTTGCGGGTCCGCGGCCGGTGCGGCCCGTCAAACTGCTTGGCGAAAACCTGGTGCTGTTTCGCGACGAAGCGGGCCGCTACGGCCTGATCGAGCGGCATTGCGCGCATCGCGGCGCCGACCTCGCCTTCGGACGGCTGGAGAACGGCGGGCTGCGCTGCGCCTTTCACGGCTGGCTGTTCGACGCCTCGGGTCAATGCCTGGAGACGCCGGCCGAGCCAAAGGATTCGCAGCTCTGCAAGGGTGTCAAACAGCGCGCCTATCCCGTGATCGAGAAGAGCGGCATCCTCTGGGCGTATCTCGGCGAAGGCGAGCCGCCAGTCTTTCCCGAGATCGACTGTTTTGTCGCGCCCGACAGCCACACCTTCGCCTTCAAGGGCCATATCAACTGCAACTGGCTGCAGGCGCTGGAAGTCGGCATCGACCCGTCGCATGCCTCATTCCTGCATCGCTTCTTCGAGGACGAGGATACCTCCGCCGCCTATGGCAGGCAGTTCCGCGGCGCTTCCGCCGGAAGCGAAATGCCGATGACGAAGATCCTGCGCGAATATGACCGGCCCATCATCAATGTCGAGCAGACCGAATATGGTTTCAGGCTGATCGCGCTGCGCGAGATCGACGCGGAGCGGACGCATGTGCGCGTCACCAACCAGCTGTTCCCGCACGGCTTCGTGATTCCGATGAGCACGGAGATGACGATCACGCAATGGCACGTACCGGTCGATGACGAGAATTGCTACTGGTACGCGATCTTCACCTCGTATTCGACGCCGGTCGACAAGAACAAGATGCGCGACCAGCGGCTCGAACTCTACGAGCTGCCGGATTACCGCTCGCGCAAGAACAAGGCCAACGATTACGGTTTCGATCCGCACGAGCAGGCGACCGCGACTTTTACGGGCATGGGGACGGACATCAACGTGCACGACCAGTGGGCGGTGGAATCGATGGGCGCGATCCAGGACCGGACCCGCGAGCATCTCGGCAGCGCCGACAAGGCCATCGTGCAGTATCGCCGGCTGCTGCGGCAGGAAATCGAGAAGGCGGCTGCCGGCGCGAAACCCTTCATGTTCCTCGACGCCGCGCATGCCAAGAGCATCCAGGGGCCCGCGACCATGGACGGCATCGGCCCGACCCGGGGTTGGGAGACTTTCTGGATGGAGATCGACGTCAAGCGGCGGCGCAGCGCGCCTTGGGCGGCGCCGGTGCCACAGGAGATCGCCGACAAGGTGCCGCATCTGAAGGCGGTTAGATGATGGCGTTTCTCCGTCATTGCGAGCCAACGGGTCGCGCGAATGCGCGCCCGATGACAGGCTCCGCGAAGCAATCCATCTCACCGCGCAACGAAAGTATGGATTGCTTCGTCGCTTTGCTCCTCGCAATGACGGCTGTATTTCGAGTCAGCCTCTTTCGGGGGTGACGCGTTGAGTTTTGTAAGGCGTCACGGTCTCTGGTCCGACGAGCAGCATGAGGCGGCGGCGCGCCTGCGTAAAATCGTCGAGGCGCAAAAGCTCGAAGTCATCCGGCTGTCGTTCCCCGATCAGCACGGCATCCTGCGCGGCAAGACGTTGGTGGCGGGCGAGGCGCTGGCCTCGCTTGAGGGCGGATGCACCATCACCACCACGATGTTCGCCAAGGACACCTCGCACAAGACGGCGTTCCCGGTGTTCACCGCCGGCGGTGGTTTTGGCATGAAGGAGATGGAAGGCGCCGCCGACGCGCTGATGGTGCCGGACCCCACCAGCTTTCGCGTGCTGCCGTGGTCGCCCGGAACCGGCTGGCTGTTGTGCGACGTCTATTTTGCCGACGGCCGGCCCGTGCCGTTCGCAACCCGGCATCTCTACAAATCGGTGCTGACAAAACTGGAGCAGCGCGGCTACGACTTCGTCGCCGGCCTCGAGGTCGAATTCCATATCTTCAAACTCGAAAACGCAAACTTGTCGCCGGAGGATGCCGGGCAGCCGGGCACGCCGCCCGACGTCAGCCTGCTGTCGCACGGCTATCAGTATCTGACCGAGCAGCGCTACGACCAGATGGAGCCGGTGCTGGAAATCATCCGTCGCGACATCCTGGCGCTCGGCCTGCCGCTGCGCTCGATCGAGGTCGAGTTCGGCCCAAGCCAGTGCGAATTCACGTTCAGCCCGACCAGGGGACTCGAACCCGCCGACACCATGATTTTGTTTCGCAGCGCCGTGAAGCAGATCGCCCATCGCCACGGCTATCACGCGACCTTCATGTGCCGGCCCAAACTGCCCAATGTATTCGCCTCCGGCTGGCATTTGCATCAATCGATCGTGTCGCGCGCCGATGGCGAGAACGCGTTCGTGGCGAAGGACGGCGGCGAGGTGCTGAGCGCATTCGGCCGCCAATATCTCGCCGGGCTGTTGAAACATGCCCGCGCCTCCGCCGCGTTCGCCACGCCGACCATCAACGGCTACAAGCGCTACCGTTCCTATTCGCTGGCGCCGGATCGCGCGATCTGGGGACGCGACAACCGCGGCGTGATGGTGCGCGTGCTCGGCGGCGCGGGCGATCCCGCCACGCGGCTGGAAAACCGCATCGGCGAGCCCGCCGCCAATCCCTATCTCTACATGGCCTCGCAGATTCTGTCCGGCCTCGACGGCGTCGACCGCAACCTCGATCCGGGCCCTTCCGCGGACACGCCCTATGAAACGACGGCCGCGCTGCTGCCGAAGACGCTGCGGGAAGCCGTCGATGCGCTGAAAGAGGATGCCTTCTTCCGCGACGCGCTCGGCGCAGGCTTCGTCGACTACTACACCCACATCAAGAACGCCGAGATCGAGCGATTCCAGGCCGAAGTGTCGGACTGGGAACAGCGCGAATATTTCGAGATGTTTTGAAATGTATTCCGTCATTCCGGGGCGATACGAAGCATCGAACCCGGAATCTCGAGATTCCGGGTTCGCGCTTTGCGCGCCCCGGAATGACACACGCGCTAATCCACCTTGGCGCCGGAAAACTTCACCACCTTGCCCCATTTTTCGGTTTCGTCGGCGAGCAGTTTTCCGAAGTCGGCCGGCGACCCCGGAAGCAGGAAGGCGCCGAGATCCGCAAAGCGTGTCTTCGCCACAGGCGTCGCGAGCACCGCATTGATCTCCGCGTTCATCTTGTCGATCAATTCAGCCGGCGTCTTCTTCGGCGCGACCACGCCGTACCACGCACTCGCCTCGTAGCCGGGCAGGAAATCGGCGACCGTGGGCAGATCGGGCAGCACCGCCGACCGCGTCGTGCTGGTCACGGCGAGCCCGCGCAGCCGGCCGGTCTTGACGTATTCGGCGCAGGTCGGAATGTTGTCGAACATGACATGGACCTGCCCGGCGAGCAGATCGGTCATCGCCGGGGCGCCGCCGCGGTAGGGCACGTGCACCATGTCGATACCGGTGAGCATCTTGAACAGTTCACCCGACATATGAATGGTCGAGCCGTTGCCGGAGGACGCCATGTTGAGTTTGCCGGGATTGGCCTTGGCATAGGCGATCAATTCGGGGATCGACCTGATCGGCAGCGACGGGTTGACGACAACGACGTTGGGAAAGCGGATGATGCCCACCACCGGTTCGGTGTCGCGCAGAAAATTGAAACTCAGTTTGTCGTAGAGCGTGGCGTTGATGGCGTTGGCCGGTGCGGCCAGAAGATAGGTGTATCCGTCCGGCGGCGCACGCAAGGCCACCTCGGTCGCTATATTGGTGCCGCCGCCCGGCCGGTTCTCGATGATGAGCTGCTGGCCGACCCGCTCCGACAGCCATTGCCCCATCAGGCGCGCGGTGAGATCGGCCGAGCCGCCGGGGGTATAGCCGACGATCAAACGCACGGGCCGCGCCGGATAGGTTTCTGCCTTTGCAATCTTGCAGACGGCCGGCAGCACGGCGGCGCCGGCCGCCAGATGCAGGAACGCGCGACGCGGAAGTTTCATAACGCCTCCTCGAAAAGAAGCTTGGCTGACCGCTCGGCAATTAGCCCGGGGCATGACGCGGGTGCGGAGCACGATGCACTATTTTCCTGCGAAGGCAAACGTAGCTTTGGCCTGCCGCGGCTAGCAAGCGCGGACACCGTGACCAGGCGCTTCGGCGCATCTCTCGACTCGTCATGCCCGGGCTTGACCCGGGCATCCACGTCTTTGCCAGACACGAGGCAAGAAAGTCGTGGATGGCCGGGTCAAGCCCGGCCATGACGACGTGCGATTTCACACCCCCAAATATCGATGCTGTAAATCCGGCTCCGCGATCAGCGCCTCCGACGTGCCGCTCCACACCGCCCGCCCCCGCTCGATGATGTAATGGCGGTCGGCGATACGCGTGAGGTTTTCGATGTTCTTGTCGATCACCAGCACCGATTGACCGCGGGCCTTCAGCATCGACAGGCACCGCCAGATTTCGTCGCGGATCAGGGGCGCGAGTCCCTCGGTGGCCTCATCGAGGATCATTAGCTTGGGGTTGGTCATCAGGGCGCGGCCGATCGCCAGCATCTGCTGTTCGCCGCCGGAGAGCTGGTTGCCCATGTTGCCGCCGCGCTCGGCGAGTCGCGGGAACAGCGCGTGGATTTTTTCCAGCGTCCAGGGATCGGCGCTGCCGAGGCGATTACCGGAAGCGGCGAGGAGATTTTCGCGCACCGTCAGGTTTGGAAAGATCTGGCGGCCCTCGGGGACCAGACCAATACCCAGTTGCGCGATCCGAAACGAGGGCAGTTTTCGCACTTCAACGCCCGCAAAGCGGACCGCGCCCGCCCGCGCCGGCGTCAGCCCCAGGATGGAGCGGATGGTAGTGGTCTTGCCCATGCCGTTGCGGCCCATCATCGCCACCATCTCGCCCGAGCGAACCTGTAGCGACAGGCCAAACAACACCTGGCTGAGACCATAGCAGGTCTCGATGGCCTCGATCTCGAGAAGGGGCGTCGCGTCAGCCATGGCGGGTCACCGCATGCTGATCGCCGAGATAGGCGCGCTTGACCTCGTCGTTGCTGCGGATTTCCGCAGCCGAGCCGGAGGCGATGACGCGGCCATAGACCAGCACGCTGATGCGGTCGGCGAGCGCGAACACCGCGTCCATGTCGTGCTCGACCAGCACGATGGAGACTTCACGCCGCAATTCCTGCAGCAGTTTTACCATCCGCGCCGACTCGGTGACGCCAAGACCGGCCATCGGCTCGTCGAGCAGCAGCAATTGCGGCTTTGTCGCGAGCGCGACCGCGAGCTCGAGCTCGCGCTGCTCGCCATGGCTCAAACGGGAGACCAGAACATCGGCCCGGTCCCGCAAGCCGACCCGGTTTAATGCATCCTGTGCCGCCTTGCGCAGGTGAGCCACCTTGCGGGCGTTGCCCCAGAAGTGGAAGGAGTGGCCGTCATGCGCCTGCGCGGCCAGCGCGACATTGTCGGCCGCGGTGAAATCCGGCAACAGCGAGGTGATCTGGAACGAGCGCGCCAGCCCCAGCGCGCTGCGGCGATGCGCCGGGACGCGGGTGATGTCGCGGCCGGCGAGATGGATGGTGCCCGCGTGCGGCATCAATTGTCCGGTCAACTGGCTGATCAGCGTGGTCTTGCCGGCGCCGTTCGGCCCGATGATGGCGTGCAATTCCCCTTTCGCGACGTCGAGCGAAACGTTGTCGGTGGCGACGATGCCGCCGAACCGCCGCACCAGATTTTCCACGCGCAGCAAGGGTTCAGCCACGGGAAAACCTCCCGAGCAATCCGTCGATGCCGCCGCGTCCGAACAGCACGATCATCAGCAGCAGCGGGCCCATGATCAGCGCCCAATATTCGGTGACCTGCGACAAAAATTCTTCCAGCATCAGATAAACCACCGCGCCGATCACCGGGCCGAACAGCGAGCCCATGCCGCCGAGGATCACCATCACCATCAGGTCGCCGGAGCGGGTCCAGTACATCACGGCCGGGCTGACGAAGTCGGTGTTGTTGGCGAGCAGCGCGCCGGCCAGGCCGCACATGGTGCCGGCGATGACAAAACACGCCAGCCGGTAGCGCGTGGCCGGAAAGCCGATCGCCTGCATCCGCGCCTCGTTCGAGCGCAGGCCCTGCACCACCATGCCGAAGCGCGAATTGACGATGCGCCAGATCAGGTAAAGTCCTCCGAACAGGCAGGCAAGGCAGAGATAATAAAACTGCACGCGGTTCGACAGATTGATCAGGCCGGCAAAATCGCTGCGCTTGTAAATCGTCAGGCCGTCGTCGCCGCCATAGCGCGACAACCCGGAGGCGACGTAATAGGCCATCTGCGCGAAGGCGAGCGTGATCATGATGAAATAGACGCCGCGGGTGCGCAAGGAGAGCGCGCCGATCACCAGCGCGAACAAGGCGGAAGCCGCAAGCGCCACCGGCCATTGCACAAAGCCGGAGCCGATGCCTTCGGCCGCCAAAATGCCGACCGCATAGCCGCCGATCCCGAGATAGGCGGCGTGGCCAAAGCTCATCATGCCGCCATAGCCCATGATGAGATTGAGGGATGAGGCGGCGAGCGCGAAAATCACGATCCGGGTGAACAGCGTCAGCGCAAAGGTATTGCCGCTGATCGAGGTATAGAGCGGCAGCAGGATCAGGCCAGCTGTGATCAGGGCCGCGACGGCATTGCGGGCGTTGAGCAAATCCTTCATCGCCGGTTGGCCGGAAACAGCCCCTCCGGCCGCAGCACCAGCACGATCGCCATCAGCATGTAGATCAGCATCGAGGACAGCGCGGGCGCAGCGGTCGAGGCCGCGGCCGAACTCAGGATCTTGCGCAGCAGGTCGGGCAGGAAGGCGCGGCCGAGCGTATCGATCAGGCCGACGAAGATCGCGGCCAGGAACGCGCCGCGAATCGAGCCGATGCCGCCGATCACGATGATGACAAAGGCGAGGATGAGAATGTTCTCGCCCATGCCGATCTGCACGGTGAGGATCGGCGCCTGCATCAGCCCGGCGAGGCCGGCCAGCGCCGCGCCGAGCCCGAACACCAGCGTGTAGAGCAGCTTGATATTGATGCCGAGCGCGCCGATCATTTCGCGGTTGGAAGCGCCGGCACGGATCAGCATGCCGAGCCGGGTCCGCATCACCACGATGTAGAGCAGCAGGGCCACCGCGAGCGCGACCGCGATGATCGCCAGCCGATAGG
>DATNMT010000641.1:0-13911 GCA_035602495.1 Bradyrhizobium sp. | reverse complement strand
GACGGCCCCAGCGGATGATGGGTGTCGTGAACCTCCAGCACCAGGTCGGTGACCGTGAGCTGCAGCTGATGCAGCCATAATTGGCCGGCTTCGGCCTTCGGCGCCAGGCCATGGCGCGGTCCGAGATAGAGCAGGATGTTGGCGGTGTGGCCGATCAGGCGTTGGCCCGCTTTCAGAAACGGCGGGGCGAATGGCGGCGTGCCGCCGCCGCCTTCCATCATCCGCATCATCTCAGGCACACCGCGTTCGCCGCGCGCGACGTCTATATAATCGGCGCCGGCCTCCTCCAGCGCGAGACGGATAAATTCGCCGCGGCCCTGGATGCCGGGCCAGTAATAGAGTTCGTAGCGCATCGGCGATCCTTCCAACGGACGTGTCATGGCTCCGCCATCGCGAAGCTACGTCCTCAGCGCCAACACGCCAAGAGGCCGTCACGCGCCGTTTCCTGCTCGATCGGGCTTCTCCATTGCCGACGACATGATCGATCAGCCGTGTCGTTTTAAAATTTGTAGTCCCAGCCGATCCATCCGCACAGACCGCGGCCCATCACGTCGGCGAGGTCTTCGCCCTTAAGCCACGGCAGTTCTTCGGTAAAGAAAGTCACGCACTGCCGATAGCTGCAGCGCATGCGGGTGATGTCGGTGCCCCAGAAAAACCGCTTCGGTCCGAACGCGTCGAAGATGCGATGCAATCCGTCCTGAATATTGCGGAACGGATAGGCTTGCGTGGAATAATGCGGCGCGCCGGTGGCCTTGACCGCGACGTTCGGCAATCGCCCGAGCGCCACAAGCTCGTCGAGATGGATGAAGGCCTCGGCATCCTGGCCATGCCGGTTCAGCCCGCAATGGTCGACAATCATCCGGAGGTCAGGATGGCGTTCGGCAATCTCGCGAAATTTCGGCAGGAATAAGCCGCCCATCATGGCGATGGGCAGGCCCTCTTTCTCGACCGCGGGCCATAACCATTCAAGCGCGCCGGCGTGCAACCACTTCTGGTGCTCCTCCGACAGCAAGGGCCACCGCAGGCCCATCATGCCGGGCTGGTTGCGCCAACCCTTGATCAGCTTGCGATTTTCCGGATTGTCGAGCGCAAACTGGCCCATGACGGCAAAGCGTTCCGGATATTTCCGGGCCGCTTCGATCGCCAGCGCATTGGAATCCGGGTCCCAGCTGCGCGGCGGGTGGATCAGCGCCGCATCCACGCCCGCCTCGTCCATTTCGCGCAACAGCTCCTCGGCCGTGAACTTCGCGACCTTGCGGTGCAGGCCGGAAGGCGGCGTTACCGTCTTCGACCAGATGTGCACCTGGGCATCGATGATCTTCATGCCTCAGTTCGCCGCGAAACAATAGAACAGGCCGTCGCCGCCGGTGCTTCGCAAGTCTGCCTGCGAGCAGCCGCCATCCTGGCCGCGCGAGGGGTGCGAGCTGTTCCAGGAGTGCGAGGCATCGTCGTCGCGCAAGCCGATGCGGTCGGCATGCCCCAGCATCGCCGACCCCTGCGCAGAGCTCGTCCAGTTCTTGCAGGTGCGGTCATCGCCCGCCGGAAAAGCGGTGCCGTCGGCTTGCGACCCCGTCAGCATGTCATGGCGGTTCGGCGTATCGCCACGACCGTTATTGATATCGCCCTTCTCGGTCAACGCGGTCTGTTTGGTCAGGTTGTTGGCGCCGTGCAACTCGGCAACATCCTTCGCGATCACCACGCCCCTGGAATTCTGCCACGGCCCCTTGCCGATGCGGTCGCGCGCATTCACCGCCGGCTGGCCCTCGGCGGCCTGGGTCGAGAGATAGGCTCGCCAAACCTTGACTCCAGAAGCATTGGCTCCGGCGCCCGCGGCCTGCGCCAGCGTCTGGCAATGATTGTCGGCGCCGGCAAGCCCGCCGAGATTGGCGCCATTGCCGATGCCCGCCGACGTTACGAAGAAACTGGTGGCGGCCGATTGCGCCTGTGCCGGCTGAACGAGAGCGGCGAACGACGCCGCCACGGCGAGACCGAAAAGCGCGCGCGAAATGTCCTGACTGAAGCCGGGCATCGAAATCCTCCCAATCGTTGTTCTTGATTGACCGGCGCATTGTTGCGCCGGCCTGGTCCGACATCAACACGTCGCCGGAGACATTATTCCGACGCGCGGCTCAAACGCAAAAAGCGCTGCGGAATCAACCGCAGCGCCTTGCCTCTTCATCTTGTTGCAGACGTTCAGGTCTGCTGGATCGCCGAGAGTTCCCAGTTGGCGCCGCGCGGCCGCACGAAGGTCCACACTTCGGTGGCTTCGCTCGGCTGCTCGCTGCCCTCGACCAGCCGGCCGGTGGTGCGATCGACGGTCTTGTCGACCAACGAGAACCGCATCGCCACGCTGGCGTAGTCGGTATCGCCTTCGCGCCAGGCTTCCGCGAGGTCGCCCTGCAATAGCTTGGTGCCGGACACCTTGTTGACGACGTTGCGCGCCTTGTTCTGGGCAAGGTCGCCGGTGAAATAGGACACCATTTCGGGCGTCGCCAGCGTGTGCAGCCGGGCGACATCCTCGTTCGACCACGCGGCCTGAATCTCGCTCAGCAATTGCTCGAAGGCCTCGTAGTCCGCAGGCAGGATCTCGAGCGGCGCGCTGCCCGATCCCAGTCCGAAACCGGTCGCGGAGCGGAAGCTCGGTTGCGCGCCGGGACCCGTCGCAGCGCCGGCATAGGCCGACGCCGGGGCCTGGCGGCGATGCCACCACGACATCGCCATCCGGACCACGATCACGATCAGGCCGATCTGCAGGATCAGGCCGAAGATCGAGGAGAATCCGCCGAGCCCGCCGAACATTCCGCCGCCGAACAGCATGCCGAACAGGCCGGCGCCGAGGAAGCCGGCGGCGAGGCCGCCGAGCATGCTTCGGCCGGGGCTATTGAAGAAGCCGCCGCCGGCGGCCGGCGCACCGATCCCGGGGCTGCCCGGCTGGGTGATGGTGCGGTTGAACGGCTGTGCTGCGCTCGGCGCCGTTGACGTGCTCGGCGGCGCGGAGAACGTCCGCGCCCCGCGCGAGCCCGAACTCATGCCGCCGCCGACCCGGGCGTCGGCCGGCGAGATCGCCGCCACCAATGGCACCGCCAGCGCCAGCGTAACGGCGATCGCCTGGACGACGCCGCGGGCGCGTTGCGTAAATTTCATGTCAATTCCCTCGAAATCCCCGGCAGGGGGAACCGCCTCTAACATGGGCACCCCTGCCCAAAAGTGAAGCCGGTAAAGGGGAAAGCGGCTGCGGCGCTCGGTCGCGGGCCTGCGGCGATGGGGCTCGTCAACGCTCGTCACCCCCGGGCTTGACCCGGGGGTCCATCGTCCTTCGCGAAGACCCTTTTGAAGAAAGATGGATGGCCGGGTCGAAGCCCGGCCATGACAAGGGAACGTTTCCCGGGCGCAGCGCATCACGCAGAGGTGCGCTGCAGACCCGGGATCCACGGGCGCCGCGAGCGTAGGTCCCGGCTCTGCGGTGCATCGCGACCGGACGATGCTTCGCATCGCCGGGAGGACGCTGCACCGCGTCCGGGACACGAGACCTCAGGACGGCGTCATCGTTTCCTTGACCGCCGCCACCAGCTGGCTCAGCGTGAACGGCTTGGGCAAAAACGCGAACTGCTGGTTCTCGGGGAGGCTCTTTTCGAAGGCGTCCTCCGCATAGCCCGACACGAAGATGATCTTGAGGTCGGGATTGCGGCCGCGCATCGCTTTCAGGAGGGTCGGGCCGTCCATTTCCGGCATCACCACGTCGGAAACCACGAGATCGACGGCGCCGTTCTTTTCCTCCAGCGCCTCCAGCGCCTCGACGCCGTTCGAGGCCTCGATCACGCTGTAGCCGCGCGAGCGCAGGCCGCGCGCGTTCAGCGAGCGCAGGCCCTCTTCGTCCTCGACCAACAGAATCGTACCCTGCCCGGTCAGATCGGCCCGCGGCTTGGCAGGCGCGCCGTTGGTCGCGTGCGCTTCGGGTGCAGCCTCGAGTTCCGGATGATGGCGCGGCAGGAAGATGCGGAACGAGCTCCCCCGGCCGGCCTCGGAGTCCACATAGACAAAACCGCCGGTCTGCTTGACGATGCCGTACACCGTCGACAGGCCAAGTCCGGTGCCCTTGCCGACCTCCTTGGTGGAGAAGAACGGCTCGAAGATCTTGTCGACGATATCGGCGGGAATTCCGGTGCCGGTATCCGATATGTCGATCCGCACATAATCCGCCGGCGGCATGCCCTTGTAGGCGAGCTGCGCGGATTCCTCCGCCGCGACATTGGCGGTCTTGACCGTCAGCTTGCCGCCCTCGGGCATCGCATCGCGGGCGTTGACGGCGAGATTGACGATCACCTGTTCGAACTGGGAGACGTCGACCTTGACCGGCCAGAGATCGCGGCCATGCACCAGGTCGAGCTTGACCTTTTCGCCGATCAGCCGGCGCAGCAGCATGGTGAGGTCGGATAGCGCGTCGCCGAGATCGAGCACCTGCGGCCGCAGGGTCTGGCGGCGCGAGAACGCCAAAAGCTGGCGCACCAGCGTCGCCGCCCGGGTCGCGTTCTGCTTGATCTGCATGATGTCCTGGAACGACGGATCGGTCGGCTTGTGCGCATTCAGGAGGAAATCGTTCGCCATCATGATCGCGGACAGCACATTGTTGAAGTCGTGGGCGATGCCGCCGGCGAGCTGTCCGACCATGTCCATCTTCTGCGACTGGTTGATCTGGTTTTCCAGCGCACGGCGCTCGGTGGTCTCCAGCAGGTAGACGATGGCGGCCTCGGTCTCGCGCTCGTCTTCCTCGACCGCGGTGACGAAGAACTGCCCCCAGCGCTCCTTGGGCCCGTCGAGCATCACCTCGACGGGAGGAATATCGCCCTGCCCCTCGGCGGCCTGGTTGATGGCGGCGATCAGGAGCTGACGGTCGCGCCCGCTCACCGCGCGGAAGATCGACTTGGCGGCGGCGCCGTCGCCGCTGAGGCTCTGCGCCAGCTTGGCATAGCGCGCATTGGCCCGGACCACCGCGCCGCCGCGGTCGACGGTGGCAATCGCCATCGGGGTATGGTCGAAAAACCGCATGAAGCGCACTTCGGCGGCGCGCTGCGGATCGGCGCGCTCGTCGCGGGCGCGGCTGATCACCAGCGTGCGCGAGGCGCCGGGCGCGCCGTCGGCGCCGAACGCCAGCTTGTGATAGAGCCGCGCCGGCATGGTCTTGCCGCCGCGCATGCGAAGGTCGATGTCGAACACCTCGGTCTTGACTTCGCCGGGCACCGCCGCGATCGAGGTCAACAGCGCCGCACCGTCGCCGGACACGATGTCGGTGAGCTTGAGGCCGCCGGAGCCGATCTCGGCGAGATCGTGGTCCAGCCAGTTCGCCAGCGTGGCGTTGACATAGACGATGTCGCCCGAGGCATTGACCGAGAAGAAGCCGCACGGCGCATGATCGAGATATTCGATGGCGTGCTGCAGTTCCTGGAACACGTCCTCCTGCCGTTCGCGGTCGCGGGTGATGTCGGCGATCGACCACACCGCGTATTTTGCCTCGCGCTTGCTCCCGCCGAGCGGCCGCACCCGCATCCGCAGCCAGCGGCCATGGGCGCCGTCGGAGCCGGCGATGCGGACCTCTTCCTGCTGCCGCTTGCCCTCGCGCGCCGCCTTGAGCAGACGGAACACGGCTTCCGACACATCGGGGTTGCCGATGAACACCCGCTCCACCGGGCGCACCTCCTGCGCGCTCGAAGCCCCCGTGAGCGCCAGGTAGGCGGCGTTGGAATAGACCACGTGCCCCCTGGAATCGGTGACCGCCAGCCCGTCATAGGCCTGGTCGGCGATGCGGCCCTTGACGGGATCGTCGGCGCTGCGATCGGCGAAACGAACGATGCCGGCGGCAAAAGCGAACAGGTTGAACAGCCCGACCATCGCCAGCAGCGCCAAAAGCCCCAGAATATAAGGCTGCGCCTGGGTCCGGCCGATGGTCATCAGTGCGACCGCCACCGCGACAATGCCGCCGGCCACCAGCAGCACCAGCACGATCGAGCCGGAGCGGCGCGCCGGCTCGTGGGCGATCATCGGCTCGCGTGAGGGGTCATGGTCTGTTTCGGCGGTCATACCGGGGGACGCAGCCTGTCGACATGGAGGTGACGCGGTTTCGACGCGCTCTTGGCCCCTTGAGTGCCTGAATCGGGCCTGCAAGCGCAAGTCCGTACCCCCGCTATTTCGCTCAAACCAGGCGATTTCGGCGGATGAGCTCACACCCGCCGGCCGGAAAGCCCGCGCCGCAGCCCCATCACATAGCCGATCACTTCGGCGACCGCGTGATAGTGTTCCACCGGGATCTCGTCGTCGATCTCCACGGTCGCATACAGCGCGCGCGCCAGCGGCACGTTCTCGATGATAGGGATATCATGCTTGCCCGCGACTTCCCGGATCTTGAGCGCGATGGTATCGACGCCCTTGGCGACGCAGATCGGCGCCGGCATGCCGCGCTCGTAGGACAGCGCGACCGCGTAATGGGTCGGGTTGGTGATGATCACGGAGGCCTTGGGAACCGCGGCCATCATCCGCTTCTTCATGCGCGCCTGGCGCAACTGCCTGATCCGGCCCTTGACGTGCGGATCGCCTTCGGACTGCTTGAACTCGTCCTTCATTTCCTGCAGCGACATTTTCTGCCGCTCGTGCCATTGCCGGTACTGGAACATGTAGTCCGCGATCGCGACCACCGCGAGCATCGCCACCACGGCGCCCATCAGGTGAACGGTCAGGCTGGTGGTCGCCGAAAGGATCATGGCCGGGTCGAAGTGCATGAACGATTCCAGCCGGTGCCGCTCCGGCCACAGGATCGCCATCATGACCGCGCCGAGCGCGGCCACCTTGAAAACGCCCTTGCCGAAATTCGCCGCCGCCTGCTTGCCGAAGATCCGTTTTGCTCCGGCACCCGGCGAGATCTTGCTGAGCTTCGGTTTGAGCGATTCGCCCGACCACACCAGCCGGTGCTGCACCATGTTGCCGGCGATCGCCGCCAGCGCCAGCATCAGCAGCGGCACGCCGAGTGCGGCGATCAGCGCATAGCCGAGGCTTTGCGCCAGCGCCAGCAGGCCCGGTCCATCGGCGTGGATCATCCAGGAATTGGCGATCAGGTTGCGCAGCGGCATCAGGATGCCGCCGCCGATCGATCCGGCGAAATTCGACAGCACCAGGGTGCCGCCGGCGATCACGAACCAGGTGTTGATCTCCTGGCTCTTGGCGACATCGCCGCGTTCGTGGGCATCGTCGAGCCGTTTTTGCGTGGGGTCTTCTGTCTTGTCGTGTGTGTCGTTCTCGTCGGCCATCGCGGCAGAACTTTCAGTTGAGCGGGATCAGCTCGTGCATGACGCCGGTGAAATAATCGAGGAAGGTTCCCATCAGCGCGGTGATAACGAGGGCGAAGATCAGGAAGCCCGCCAGAATCGACAGCGGCACGCCGACGAAATAGACCTGCATCTGCGGCATCAGCCGCGCCAGCACGCCGAGCCCGATATTGAACACCAGGCCGAACACCAGAAACGGCGCCGACAGCTCCATGCCGATCTTGAAGGCGGCGGCGAAGGCGCGGGTGGCCAGCGCAGCGACGTCGCCGCCGGTCATCATCTCGCCCGGCGAAAAGATCGCATAGCTGTCGTTGAGGGCGGCGATCACCAGATGATGGCTGTCGGTCGCAAACAGCAGCGTGACGCCGAGCAGCGTGAGGAAATTGCCGATCAAAAGGCCCTGCTGGCCCTGGGTCGGATCGACCGCGGTGACGAAGCCCAGCCCCATTTGCTGGGCGATCACGGAACCTGCGACCTGGAGCGCTGCGAGCGTCACCCTGGCGGTTGCGCCTAACACGATGCCGATGATGATCTCATGCACCATCAGCACCAATAACGGCGTCATCGAGCCCATGTCGACATGGTAGGCGGCGCGGTGCAGCGGCAGGATCACCAGCGTCAGGAGCAGCGCGATCGCGAGCTTGATGTTGACGGGAATATTGGTCTCACCCAACCCCGGCAACAGCATCACCATGGCGCCGATGCGGGCGAACACCAGCATGAAGGCGGCGGCGAGCGCGGGAAGCAGTGAGATATCGATGCGCATGGCTCACGCATATTGCCTCAGCCGCCTATGATTCGCGACGAGATCCGCATCATCTCGGCGTGCAGCGCATCCGCCATGAACGGCAGCGCCAGCAGCAGCGTGACGAAGATCGCGAGAATCTTCGGCACGAACACCAGCGTCTGTTCCTGGATCTGGGTCAGCGCCTGGAACAGCGACACCACGACGCCGACCACCAGCCCCACGACCATCAGCGGCGACGACACCACCACGATAGTCCAGATCGCATCGCGCGCCACATCGAGGGTTTCAGCACCGGTCATTTCTTGTCTCGTTTCTATGTCGCGTCTATGTCGCGCGTTTAACTCTGCCTCGTCATTCCGGGATGGTCCGCAGGACCAGACCCGGAATCTCGAGATTCCGGGTTCGATGCTTCGCATCGCCCCGGAATGACGGTAATGTCAGATCGGCATCTTCATGATGTCTTCGTAGGACTGGATCACCCGGTCGCGCACCGACACCAGCGTCGAGACCGCGACGTCGGTCTCCGCCACCGCCGTCACCACATCCATGACGTTGGCCTTGCCCGAAGCCATCGCCACCGTCTGCGCGTCCGACTTTTTGCCGGCCTCGAGCACGCTGCCGATCGCGTCCTTGAGCAGCGCACCGAACGACGGGCCGCCGGAGTCGGGCCCCTTGCCGGCGCCGCCGGTGTCGAGGATGCGGGCGAGATTGGCGTAGGCATTGGCGGCGACTGTCGGGGAAGCCATGGTTGCGAGCTTTCTGTTCAGGCCTTGAGGATGTCGAGCGTGCGCTGGATCATCCGGCGCGTGGCGGAGATGATGTTGAGGTTTGCTTCATAGGATCGCTGCGCGTCGCGCATGTCGGTCATTTCGACCAGCGGATTGACGTTGGGATATTTGACGTTGCCGGCGGCGTCGGCCGCCGGATTGCCGGGATCGTGCTTGACGCGAAACGCCGACTGATCGGGGCGAATTTTGCCGAGCCCGACGACCTTGGCGTCCAGGGTGCGATCGAGTTCGGAGGTGAAGCTCGGGATCTTGCGGCGATAGGGATCGCCGCCGGCGGACGGCGCGGTGGAATCCGCGTTCGCAATGTTTTCCGAGATCACCCGCATCCGGCCGGCCTGCGCGCGCAGGCCCGAGGTCGCGATCCCCATCGAGCGGGCGAAATCGTTCATATCGTTGGCCATGATGTCGTTCCCCTAACCCCGGCGCTTTTGCCTGAGCATGATCTTTTCGGAAAACCGGCCTCCACTTTTCCGGATCATGCTCTAGCCTTTGCCGATCGCGGTCTTCAGCAGGTGCAGGCTCTTGCCGTAGAGCGAGGTGACGGCCGCGTAGTCCATCTGGTTGGCGGAGACTTTCAGCATCTCGTCTTCGAGATTGACGGAGTTGCCGGCGGGCCGGGTCTGGAAGCCCGCCCGCTTGTTCTGGTCGAAGCTTTGTCCGCCGCCGTTCGACGGCGCAATATGCGAGGTGGTGGTGCGCATCATCGCCAGCGCGCCCATCGAGCCTGCGGTCGCGCCGCTCGCGTCGAATTTCGGCTCGACCAGATCGCGCGGCTTGAAATTCGGCGTATCGGAGTTGGAGACGTTCTCGGACAGAACACGCTGGCGCTCCTGGTGCCACTGCATCTTGGTGCGCAGCGCCGACAACATCGGAAGATCGTTGATGGACATCGCCGCCGCTTCCCTCTGTCCCGCCCTGGGCACGACGCCCACTCCGGTAGGCAGAATTTGCCGTGTGTATGGTTAACGGCCGGTTAAGACGCGAGAGATGGACGCGCGGCCTGGGCGGCGTGGAATCGCGCCCCGGCGATAAAATGTGCGCATTTTCGCCACGAAAGCTGCGTTAACCACCCCTATCATCGAAGCCGGAAACCCAAGAAGTCGTTTTGGCCCAGCCGATTCATGGGTTATTAAGATACGGGGCGGCAGTTCCTGCCGTGGGGTGTTAAGAAATAGGGGCCGATCTCGCGCTTTTTCGCCGACTGTTGTGTCGCTTGCGATTCGATCTGCGACCGACGATAAGCCTCAAGAAAGCGCACTTTGCCGGGGACGAGTATGCAGGCACTGACATTTTTCTTCGCATTCGTGGCGGTCCTTGCGCTGATCGGGGTCGCCGCCTGGCTGGTCCGCCGATTCGCCGGCAACCGGCTCGGCGCCAATACCAATCGCGGGCGAATGCCGCGCCTGGCGGTGATCGACGCCGCCGCCGTGGACGGCCGCCGGCGGCTGGTGCTGGTGCGGCGCGACAACATCGAACATCTGCTGATGATCGGCGGTCCGACCGATATCGTCGTGGAACCCAATATCGTGCGTGCGATGCTCGGAAGGGATCAGTTGCCGCAACGGCCTGCCGTCGCTGGCGCCGAAGCGCCGCCGTCCCCGCGGGTGGCGCCGCTGCCCGACGCGGCCTGGAGCGACGGCGAGGGACAACGCGCCGATGCCTTCGATCATCACCAGGAGCCGCAGATGCCGGAGCCGCCGCCGCGGCCGGCGCGGCCTTCCTTCGCCGACGAAATGCGGCGCCCGGCGCAGTCGGAACGGCGCGGCGAACCGTTGCGCGCAGAACGCAGCGATCCCCTGGCAGGCTTCGCGCCGGAGCCGCTTGGCAATCCGTTGAGCGGCCGGCCGGAACCTCGCCCCGAATTGCGCCCCGAGCCGATGCCCTCGCGCGTGACGTCGCGCAATGAGCCGACGATGCCGCGCGCCGCGCGCCTGACCGAAACCGCCAAGGCGCCGCCGCTTCGCGCGCCCGAACGCGCCGCCCCTCCGCCGCCGCCGCCACCACCTCCACCCGCGCCCCCCTCGATGTCGGCAGCGGACCAGAATCTCGCCGAGATGGCGCAGCGGCTGGAGGCCGCGCTGCGCCGCCCGGGCGGCGACACGGTTGCTCCGCCGGTAGCGCCCGAACCGCCGCCGGCCCGCACCCCGCGCAGCGAGGCCCCGCCGGTTGCGGCGCCGTCGCCGAAGAGCGGCTTTGAAAATCTTGAAGACGAGATGGCGTCCTTGCTGGGCCGTCCGAAGCCGCCTTCGTGAGATCGGCGACATTCCCGCGTAGAGTTTTATTTTTTATCACCCTGATCGCCGCCGGTTCGCTGGCGGCTCCCGCGTTCGCGCAGGACATCAGCATCAATCTCGGCCAGGGCAATGGCGGCGTCACCGAGCGCGCGATCCAGCTGATCGCGCTGCTCACGGTGCTGTCGATCGCGCCCTCGATCCTGATCATGATGACGTCGTTCACCCGGATCGTCGTCGTGCTGTCGCTGCTGCGCACCGCGCTCGGCACCGCCACCGCGCCGCCGAACTCGGTCATCATTGCGCTGGCGATGTTCCTGACCGCGTTCGTGATGGGGCCGGTGTTGCAGAAATCCTACGACGACGGCATCAAGCCCTTGGTCGCCAACCAGATCAGCGTCGAGGAGGCGCTGCAGCGCGCCTCGGTGCCGCTGCGCGGCTTCATGCAGAAGAACGTCCGCGAAAAGGACCTGAAACTGTTCATGGACCTGTCGGGCGAGCCGCCGCCGGCCACGCCCGAGGAACTGTCGCTGCGGATTCTGGTGCCGGCCTTCATGATCTCCGAATTGAAGCGCGCCTTCGAGATCGGCTTTCTGCTGTTCCTGCCCTTCCTGATCATCGACCTCGTGGTGGCCTCGGTCTTGATGTCGATGGGCATGATGATGCTGCCGCCGGTGGTGGTGTCGCTGCCGTTCAAGCTGATCTTCTTCGTGCTGGTCGACGGCTGGTCGCTGGTGGCGGGCAGCCTGGTGCAGAGCTATGGCGGATAGGCGACTTCAGCCGTTGGCTTGCGTTGATTCGTGACAGCTAATTGCCGTAGCCTGAGCCGTGACCGGAAAAAGGAGCTGATGATGATCATCTTCGTGGGCGGCAAGCCGAAATCACCAAAGGCAACCGTGACGATGGCCTCGAAAAAGACGGCCGCGAAAAAGAAGTCGAAACCGTCAAGGAAACCGTCCAAAGCCAAGCGAGGGTGAGTGTTCGGCGCGCATCGCTTCCGATCAGTCGACGCGCCTCTCGCTCAAACGCCGCACTTCCCACGGCAAAATGACCTTCCGAAAGATCACCGGATCGGGCCAGGTCGAGGCGGTGCGGCCCATGTGGCCGCCGGCCGGATTGATCCAGGCCTCGCGCGGCTCGCTGCCGCTGTTGATCAGCAGTTCGAGATCGTCGATCGGCACCTGGGTATCCCGCGTGCCGCCAACCACCAGGATCGGCGCCGTCGATTTGCCAAGCAACCCCTGGGCTTGCAGCGACATCTTCGGCAGGAACGCGAGCAGCTCATCGGTCGATTTCAGGCCGTAGACGTAAAGGCTCGCCGGCAGCAGGTCGAACAGATATTCGCGGGTGTACATCCGGCCGCGGAAGAAATCCTGCTGGAAAGTGCGGTGGATCGGCGGCGACTGGGTCACCGCGCCGGCGAGCCGTTTGGCCTCGACATGCGCGAGTTTTGCCGCCCAATAGGCGCCAAAACTCTGGCCATGCACGAGGATGCGGCCTTTGTCGATCTCAGGCCGTGAGCCGAGATAATCGAGCACGCGCGAATACATCCGCTCGGAAGTCTCGCCCGCCTTCAGCGGCGCCTGTCCGGTGCCGGGGCTGTCGACCGCGAAGAAGCCGATGCCTTGGGGCAACGCCGCCGCATAGGTCTCGGCCACGGTTTCCTTGCGGCTGTCCAGGCCCGATATCGCCAATACCAGCGGCACCGGGCGCGGCGCATCGGCGGGCAGCCGCAAATAGCCGACGATTTCGCTGCCCTCAAAGGGAATCCGCACGATCTCGAGCGGCGGATCGAAATACTTCGCATGCAACAGATAGGCGTCGATGGCATGCTGGTAGGCCGCCTGTTTGCCGGCCGAGGTCGGCGCCGGCCACTGCCCGAAATAATAAAGCCGCCAGGCGCGCAGATAATCGGCGTCCGCCTTCTTCGCCTCGCCCGCCGCACGAGCCTTGGCCATATAGGCGTCGGCGACCGCGCTCCAGGCTGCGGCCCATTCGTCGGGATCGCGGGTCTTGATGCGCCCGAGCGCATCGGCGGCATCCGCCGGCTGGATGCCAAGCGCCGGATAGGCGCCGGTCTGCGCCCGCGCCAGCGTCTCCGTCTTGATCTCGTCGATGGTGCGGTCCGCGGTCTGGGCTGAGGCGCCCTCGCCCGCCAAGGACAGCAACGTCGCCAATGAAATCAGGCACAAGGCGCGTTTGGCTGTTGTCAAGCTTCCGGTTCGGACCCACCCGTGACGGCCGTGATCTCCCATGCTTCGTCCCCAAAATTACGCGACAAAGAATTTCGTGAATTTATCGTAGATGACGTCCGGAATGTCCTCGGCCATGTAGTGACCGCAATCCATTCCCTCGCCGTATTCGAGGTTGGTGGCGAATTTCTTCCAGACCTCGAGAAACTCCTTCGACCGGGCGGGCGATTGGCCGCGGGCGCCCCACAGCACGATGGCGGGCATCACGATCTTCTTGTCCTTGTCGGCGGTGTCCATCTCGAAATCGCAGGTCGCCGTCGCGCGATAATCGCGGCATGAGCCGGTAATGGTCTTGAGCGTGTAGCACCTGACATATTCGTCGAACACCGCAGGCGTTAGGAAATCCAAGCCATTTCCACCGCGAATTACCATTCGATTCTTCAGGAAGAACTCCGCCGGCACAGCACTCATCAGACGTTCGGGAAACGGTTCGGGCTGTACCATGAAGGTCCAATGCCAGCTGCCGATCGCCCAGGCTTTGGTGGTATTCGTCCACACGAAGTAATTGGGCAGGACGTCGATAATGCAAACCTTCATCACCCGCTCGGGGTGATCGAGGCACATGCGGTGCGAGGTGCG
>DATNMT010000636.1:0-4623 GCA_035602495.1 Bradyrhizobium sp. | reverse complement strand
CTGCAGGCCGGCGCGCTGCCGGGCTCGCCGATCCGCGGCGCGGTCGGCTGCAGCTTCTCGCCCTACGATATCCCGCATGTGCTGTCGACCGGCTATGACGTGCTCTCCAACCGCTCCAAGGTCGCGGCCTATCGCGCGCCGGGCGCGCCGATCGGCGCGTTCGCGGTGGAATGCGTGATGGATGAACTCGCCGAAGCGTTGAAAATGGATCCGCTGGAGCTGCGGTTGAAGAATGCCGCGAAGCAGGGAACAAAAGCCGCGTTTGGCCCGGTGTTTCCGCGCATCGGCTACGTCGAGACGCTGGAGGCCGCAAAATCCCATCCACATTACGCGGCCCCGCTCGGCAAGCTGCAGGGGCGCGGCGTCGCGTCCGGCTTCTGGTTCAACGCCGGCGGCGAATCCAGCGCGCAAGTGAATATTACCGAGGACGGCAACGTCGTCGTCACCACCGGTCATCCCGACATCGGCGGCTCGCGCGCGGCGATCGCCAACATTTGCGCCGAGTTGCTCGGCATCGACTACCGCCGCGTGTCGGTTCTGATCGGCGACACCGCCACCGTCGGCTTCTCCAACCTGACCGGCGGCAGCCGCGTGCTGTTTGCCTCCGCGATGGTGGTGACGCAATCGACCGACAAGATCATCGCCACCTTGCGCGAGCGTGCCGCGAAAATCTGGGAAATCGATCCCGAGGCCGTGAAATGGGAGAACGGCGCGGCGCATCCGGCAAGCCCCAACGCCGGCCAGTTCGAGCCGCTGACATTGGCCGAGCTTGCGGCCAAGGCGCCTTCGATGGGCGGGCCGATCGGCGCCGGCGTGCAGCTCAACACCGAAGGCGCCGAGGGCGGCTTTGGCACCCACATCTGCGACGTCGAGGTGGACGTCGAACTCGGCATCGTCCGGGTGATCCGCTACACCGCCGTGCAGGATGTCGGCCGCGCCATCCACCCCGGCTATGTCGAGGGCCAGATGCAGGGCGGCGTGGCGCAAGGCATCGGCTGGGCGCTCAACGAGGAGTACATCTACAACAAAGCCGGCAAGGTCGATAACCCCGGCTTCCTCGATTATCGGATGCCGGTCTGCTCCGACCTGCCGATGCTGGATACCGTGATGGTCGAAGTGCCGAACCCGAAGCACCCGCAAGGCGTCAAGGGCGTCGGCGAAGTGCCGCTGGTGCCGGTGATGGCCGCCGTCGCCAACGCCGTCCACAACGCGCTCGGCAAGCGCTTCTACAGCCTGCCGATGTCGCCGCCGAAGGTGCTGGAAGTGCTGGAGGGGTGAGGCGCTACAGCATGATCCGGAAAAGTGGGAACCGGTTTTCCGAAAAGATCATGCTCAAACAAAAGGTTAGAGCGGGATGACGATTCGAAGAAAAGTCATCCTGCTCTAGGCGCCGCGCTCGTCGTCGTTCAGCTCGGCGAGCGCTGCCGCGATAAACTGGTCCAGCTTTTGATGGGAGAGATCCTGTCTGGCCTTCGCTGTTTCGAAGGCCTCGCCTTCAGATCTCGACGTTTCGTCCGGAATAGAGAGCTCTTCACCCAAGCGATCATGGTTCGGTGTCATTGTGTCCCCCGAAATACTGATACGAATTCTCGGGCGCTGGTCGTTGCAATTTAGTTCGCCGATAGCGGCGGAAATTTGCGCGAAAAAAGACGAGCCGGCCTTTTTGCGCTTGGAGCATGATCCGGAAAAGTGGACGCCGGTTTTCCGAAAAGATCATGCTCCATCAAAAAGTTAGAGTGGGGTGACGATTCGAAGAAGAGTCATCCCGCTCTAGCCGGTTGGCGGTCGATTGAAAAGGGAATGCCCATGCAAAAAGTCCTGGTCGAGAATAATGCCGACGGCACCACGCTGATCACGATCAACCGCCCGGAACGCCGCAACGCGATCTGCGCCGAGACGGCGCTATCGCTGCAGAAGGCCTTCCAGGAATTCGAGTGCTCGCCCTCGCAGAAGGCCGCGGTGATCACCGGCGCCGGCAACGAGGCGTTTTCCGGCGGCGCCGATACCGGCAATTTTCCGGAACTGTGGCGCTGCATTCCGACCGTCGGTTTTG
Organism: Bradyrhizobium sp.; assembly: GCA_035602495.1. Taxonomy (GTDB): domain Bacteria; phylum Pseudomonadota; class Alphaproteobacteria; order Rhizobiales; family Xanthobacteraceae; genus Bradyrhizobium. Next base: position 2,570 of record DATNMT010000636.1, on the reverse strand, counting down.
AGACCAACAAGCCGATCATTTCCGCGGTCGGCGGCTGGTGTGTCGGCGGCGCGCTGGTGCTCGCGATGATGAGCGATCTCGCGGTGGCCGCGGAGAACGCCAAATTCTCCTATCCCGAGGCGCGGTTGGGCTTCACCGGCGGCATCATTGCCGGCCTTGCGGCGCGGATTCCGCACAAGGTGGCGATGGAACTGATGCTGCTGTGCCGCGTCATCGATGCGCAACGCGCCTTCAATGTCGGCCTCGTCAACGAGGTGGTGCCGACGGGACAGCAGGTCCCGGTGGCGCTGAAGATGGCGCGTGAAATGGCCGAGTTCTCGCCGCTGGTGATGAAGACCTTGAAGCGTTTCGTCACCGACGGCGTGCTGGCGCAGGGGCCGTCGGAACAATCCGGCCGGGCGCAGCGCGCGCTCCACGAGGTCAAGGAAAGCGAGGACGCCAATGAAGCGAAGCTGGCGGTGAAGGAAAAACGCAAGGCGGCCTTCAAGGGACGCTAGCACCGAAGCTGTGGCTTCACGCCACCAGCGCCACGTTGCGGAACGCCCGCAGCAGCGATGTCTCCAGCTTGCCCTCCATGCCGCACAGGATCCGGTAGGCGTCCTGGCGGGACATCGCCGGCCGGTACGGTCTCTTTTCGATCAGGGCGGCGAAGATATCGGAAATCGTCAGCAACCTGACCAGGTCGGAAATCTTCGACGCCTTCAGCGCGTCGGGGTAGCCGGAGCCGTCGAGATATTCGTGGTGGTGCCTTACGCCATCGAGCATCTCCGGACTGACCTCCGGAAGGCCCTTCAACAAGTCATACCCGATGACCGGATGCTGTTTCATGATCTCGTCTTCGTCCGGGTCAAGCTGTCCCGGCTTGTCGAGGATCGCCAGGGGGATACGGGCCTTGCCGATATCGTGCAGGGTGGCCGCCAGCCCGAGCCGCTTCACGTCCAAATCGTTGAACCCGATCTCGATCGCGAATCCGACCGCCACTCCCATTACCAGCAGGCAATGCTGAAACGTTCCTTCGTGATAGCGGCGGACGTCGTCAAGCCACGCGGCAAGCCCGTATTGCGCGATGCTGTTGATGACTTGCGACGTGGCGTGCTCGGCATCCAGCAGATTCATCGGTCTGCCGGCCCGTATCGCCGAAAACATCGACGCGAGCGCTGCGGCGCCATCGGCGATTTCGGGCGAGATATCGGAGCAAGGGCGCTGTGCGGTATTCCGCGCGACTTCGATCTGCGCCAGTTGGCGCATGATATCCTTTGGCTGCGAAACCACGGCGGTTGCGCCGAGCGCATAGGCCTGCGCCACCATCGAACGAACGTTATTCTTGACGACGAACAGTCTTTCCGGAATCCAGCTCAGCTCCCTGAGAACGCGTTTGATCTGTTCGACCCGAACCATCTCGCGCAGGTCGGCGTCGACCATGAGCACGCCGTTCGCACCGGCTTTCGCGCCGTCGTTGCCCAGCAAGCGGGGAACGACACGGTATTGCGGCTCCAGCATCGCACGGATGGCCGGTATCTTCGCAGGTTCATCGGTGACGAAATGAACAAGCATTTCGGGCCCAGGCGCGGCCGAATACCTTGGCCGCAATTCTCGCAATTCGGCAGCACAATGACCGACCATTGTAGGACGAAATGCTAACCAAAGATTAAACCCGGGGTACGTAGTTCAACCGGAAAACCGGGGTAGACGGGCGGGAATCGGATCGAGCGTCGTTCATGGACTGATGCGGCTATGAGCTTGAGCCGGATATGTGCCAGTATCGCAATTGGCCGCGGCCTGGTTTCCGGGCATTGGGATCGTCTTGCTGCAACGAGGGGCGCAACATGAAATTTCTCCGCCGTGAATTCCTCAGGCTCGCCGGCGGCGTCGCCGCGGTGGCGGCCTTGCCACGGCGCGCGGCGGCCGCCGATTATCCGGCGCGGCCGGTGCGCATCGTCGCCGGTTTCACCGCCGGCGGCGGCGTCGACATCACCGCAAGGCTGATCGGCCAGTGGCTCGGCGAACATCTCGGCCAGTCCTTCATCATCGAGAACCGGCCGGGCGCCGGCGGCAACATCGGCACCGAGGTGGTGGTGAACGCGGCGCCTGACGGATACACGCTGCTGATGGCCGCCGTTCCGAACGCGGTCAGCGCCTCGCTCTACGAAAAGCTGAATTTCAACTTCATCCGCGACACCACGCCGGTCGCCGGCATCATCCGGGTGCCGATGGTGATGCTGCTCAATCCATCGGTCCCGGCCAAGACGGTCCCCGAGTTCATCGCCTATGCCAAGGCCAATCCGGGCAAGGTCAACATGGCCTCGCCCGGCAACGGCACCGCGCCCCATATGGCCGCCGAACTGTTCAAGATGATGGCCGGCGTCGACATGGCCCATATCCCCTACCGCGGCCAGGCGCCGGCCACGACGGATCTGCTGGCCGGTCAGGTGCAGGTCATGTTCGCTACCGCGCCGGGAATGACCGATTACGTCACGACCGGCAAGCTGCGCGCGCTGGCGGTGACCACGGCGGCGCGCGCGGAAGTGCTGCCCGAGGTGCCGCCGGCCGGAGACTTCGTGCCGGGCTAC
>DATNMT010000634.1:0-19890 GCA_035602495.1 Bradyrhizobium sp. | reverse complement strand
GGCGTCGCCATGAACACCGGCACCCAAGCCGCCCGCGAGGCCGGCAATATGGTCGACCTCGATTCCAACCCGACCAAACTGATCGAGGTGGTCGAGATCGGCAAGCAGCTGCTGATGACCCGCGGCGCGCTGACCACGTTCTCGATCGCCAACGATGTGGCGAAATATTTCGCCATCATCCCGGCGATGTTCCTCGCGTTCTACCCGCAGCTTGCCGTGCTCAACATCATGCAGCTGACGAGCCCGCAAAGCGCGATCCTGTCGGCGATCATTTTCAACGCGCTGATCATCATCGCGCTGATTCCGCTGGCTTTGAAGGGCGTCGCCTATCGCGCCATCGGTGCCGGCGCGCTGCTGCGCCGCAACCTGCTGATCTACGGCGTCGGCGGCATCATCATTCCCTTTATCGGCATCAAGGCGATCGACCTCGTGGTCGTCGCCTTGCACCTGGCTTGAACTGTCATGGCGAGGAGCAAAGCTAGTACCGTCATTCCGGGGCGATGCGAAGCATCGAACCCGGAATCTCGAGATTCCGGGTCTGGTGCTACCGCACCATCCCGGAATGACGGCGGATGGATTGCTTCGTCGCTCCGCTCCTCGCAATGACGAAATAATGGAGACATGTCATGTTGAAAGAAATTCGCCCCGCCATCCTCATCCTCGTGCTGCTGACGGCGATCACGGGCCTCGCCTATCCGCTGGCCATGACCGCGATCGCGGGCGTGCTGTTTCCGAAGCAGGCGCAGGGCAGCCTGATCGAGCGGGACGGCAAGGTGGTCGGCTCCGCCCTGATCGGGCAGGAGTTCAAGGAGGACAAATATTTCCACGGCCGGCCCTCGGCGACGACGGCGCCGGACCCGGCTGACTCAACCAAAACTGTCCCGGCGCCCTATAACGCGGCCAATTCCGGCGGCTCGAATCTCGGCCCGACCAGCAAGGCGTTGGCCGACCGGGTCAAGGAAGATGTCGAGAAACTGAAGGCCGAGAACCCGCAAGGCTCCGTTCCGGTCGATCTCGTCACCACCTCCGCCAGCGGCCTCGATCCCGACATCTCGCCGGAGGCCGCGCTGTTCCAGGTGCCGCGCGTCGCCAAGGCGCGCAACATGCCGGAGGACCGTCTCCGCCAGCTGGTCGCGGAGAACACCGCAGGCCGCCTGGCCGGGTTGATCGGCGAGCCCCGCGTCAACGTGCTGGCGCTGAATTTGGCTTTGGATCGCGCCGCCTCGAAATAGCAGGCGCCTAGGCTGGACCTGGGCGGAGGACTATATTGCCACAATGGCCCAGCAGCGTCGCGATCCCGAACAACGTCCCTCGCCGGAGGCGCTACTGGAAGCGGCCCGGCGCGAGGACAGCCGCGCCGGCCGGCTCAAGATCTTCGTCGGCGCCGCCCCCGGCGTCGGCAAGACCTACGAGATGCTGCAAAGCGCCCACGCCAGGCTGAAGGCCGGCGCCGATGTCGTGGTCGGCGCGGTCGAAACCCACGGGCGGGCCGAGACCCAAGCGCTGCTGCACGGCCTCGAAGTCCTGCCGCGCAAGCGCATCGAGTACAAGGACCAGGTCATCGAGGAGATGGACCTCGACGCGCTGATCGCGCGCCATCCGCAGATTGCGCTGGTCGACGAGCTCGCCCACACCAACGCGCCCGGCAGCCGCCATCCCAAGCGCTATCTCGACGTCGAGGAACTGCTGTCCCGTGGCATCGACGTCTACACCGCGGTCAATATCCAGCATATCGAGAGCCTCAACGACGTGGTCGCCCAGATTACCCATGTCCGGGTGCGCGAAACCGTGCCGGATTCGGTGTTCGACCGCGCCGACGCCATCGAGCTGATCGACCTCACCCCGGACGACCTGATCCAGCGGCTGAAAGAGGGCAAGGTCTACGTCCCCAAGCAGGCCGAGCGCGCGCTCGAGCATTATTTCTCGCCGGGCAATTTGACCGCGCTGCGCGAGCTGGCGTTGCGGCGGACCGCTGAACGGGTCGACGAGCAACTCCTGACCCATATGCAGGCCAACGCCATTGCCGGCCCTTGGGCGGCCGGCGAGCGGATCCTGGTTTGCGTCAGCGAGGATCCGCGGGCCGCCGGGCTCGTGCGCTACACCAAGCGGCTGGCGGACCGGCTGCACGCGCAATGGACCGCCATCAGCATCGAGACCCGGCGCACCCTGCAACTGTCCGACGTGGAGCGCGACCGGCTCGCCGACACGCTGCGGCTGGCGGAGGCGCTGGGCGCCGAGGCGATTACCATTCCCGGCGTCGGACGCCGCATCGCCGACGACCTGATCAGCTTCGCGCAGGCCAACAACGTCACCCAGATCATCATCGGCAAGTCGAGCCGCTCCTGGTGGTTCGAACTGACGCGCGGTTCTGTTGTGCACGATCTGGTGCGCGGCGCCGGCAATATCAGCGTCAACGTCATCGCCGGCGAGGAACTCGCCGCCGATCCGGTGCCGAAGAAGACCGTGCGCACCGCGGAGCGGCCCGAGCCGTTCAATCCGCAACCCTATCTGATGGCGCTGTTGATCGTGGGCATCGGGCTTGGCGGCGGTGAGCTGATCCAGCACTGGTTCGGCATCGTGAATGTCGACCTGGTCTTCCTCACGGCGGTGGTCGGTGTCGCGGTTCGCTACGGCCTGTGGCCGTCGATATTGGCCAGCGTCGCGGCGTCGCTGTGCTACAACTTCTTCTTCCTGCCGCCGATCTACACCTTCACCATCACCGACCCGACCAACGTCGCGGCGTTCTTCTTCTTCATGCTGATCGCGATCCTGGTTTCCAATGTCGCAGCCCGGGTGCGCACCCAGGCCGACTCCGCGATCGGCCGGGTGCGGACCACCGAATCGCTGTACGCCTTCAGCCGCAAGCTCGCGGGCACCGCGACGCTGGACGACGTGTTGTGGGCGACCGCCTATCAGACGGCGCTGATGCTGAAGGTGCGGGTCGTGCTGCTGTTGCCCGAAGACGGCGTGTTGACGGTGAAGGCCGGATACCCGCCGGAGGACGAGCTGGACAAGGCCGATCTTGCCGCCGCCAACTGGGCCTGGGACAACGACCGCTCGGCCGGGCGCGGCTCGGATACGCTGCCCGGCGCCAAGCGGCTGTTCCTGCCGATGCGGACCGGGCGCGGGCCGATCGGCGTGACCGGCATCGACGACGACAGGACCGGGCCGCTGTTGACGCCGGACCAGCGCCGCCTGCTCGATGCGCTGATGGACCAGGGCGCGCTCGCGATCGAGCGGGTGCTGCTGGTCGAGGACATGGATCGCGTCAAGCGCACGGTGGAATCCGACCGCCTGCGCTCGGCGCTATTGACGTCGATCTCGCACGACCTGAAGACGCCGCTCGCCTCGGTGCTCGGCGCCGCCTCGACGATGCGCGATCTCTCCAGCGGCCTGACGGATGCGGAAAAACGCGACCTGCTCGCCACCGTGATCGACGAATCCGAGCGGCTCAATCGTTTCATCGCCAACCTCTTGGACATGACCAAGCTGGAGAGTGGCGCCATCGTGCCGAACACGGCACGGCATGATGTCGACGAAATCGTCGGCAGCGCGTTGCGGCGCGCCAGCAAGATCCTCGCCCGTCACAGGGTTTCGCTGGAGCTCGCCGCCGACCTGCCGATGCTCGAACTCGACGCGGTGTTGTTCGAACAGGCGCTGTTCAACCTGTTGGACAACGCCGCCAAATATGCGCCCGCCGACTCCACGATATCGATCACGACGTCGCGGGACCGCAACTGGGTCACCCTGCAGGTCATCGATGAGGGCGGCGGCATTCCGCAGTCCGAGCTCGAGAGCGTGTTCGACAAATTCTATCGCGCGCAAAAGGGCGACCATGTGCGTCCCGGCACCGGCCTCGGGCTCGCGATCGCGCGCGGCTTCGTCGAGGCGATGCACGGCACGATTTCCGCCGATAACCGCTCCGACCGCAGCGGCGCGGTGCTGACCATCCGGTTGCCGATCCCGGCGGTCTCCACCGCACTGGACACCGCCGCATGACCGCCGCGCCGATCAAGGTCCTGGTCATCGACGATGAGCCGCCGATCCGCAAGCTGTTGCGGATGGGCCTGACCACGCAGGGCTATGAGATTCTGGATGCCTCCAACGGCAGGATCGGGCTCGAAATGCTGGCCGAGGAACCGGCGCTGATCATTCTCGACCTCGGCCTGCCGGATATCCAGGGCCATGACCTGCTGCGCATGATACGCGGCCGCAACGACAGCGTTCCCATCATCGTGCTGTCGAGCCGCGGTGACGAAGCCGGCAAGGTCCAGGCGCTCGATCTCGGCGCCGACGACTATCTGACCAAACCGTTCGGGATGGACGAACTGCTGGCCCGCATGCGCGCGGCGCTGCGGCATCAATTGCAGGTCCATGGCGAGCGCCCGGTGTTTCGAACCGGCGATCTTGCCGTCGACCTGGTGCGCCGCATCGTCAAGGTCGGCGACAAGGATGTCAAACTCTCGCCGAAGGAATATGAATTGCTGCGCGTGCTGGTGCAGCACGCCGGCAAGGTCCTGACCCACCGGTTTCTGCTGAAAGAGCTGTGGGACGAACTGACCGACGCGCAATATCTGCGAGTCTATGTGCGGCAACTGCGGCAGAAGATCGAAGCCGATCCGGAGCGCCCGCAATTCGTGCTGACCGAAACCGGCATCGGGTATCGGCTGCGCGCGCCTGACTAAACCCCTTATATTGCCTGAAAGCGAATCGATGCTGTTGATGATGTGCCCCCCTGGAGCGGCCATGAAAATTTCCGACCTGTTGTCGCCGGCGGACGTCCTGTTCGACGCCCGCGCCTCGAACAAGCGCGCGCTGTTGCAGGAACTCGCAGCCAAATCCGCCGATAGTGCCGGCCTGGCGGTCGATCAGGTCACATCCCAACTGTTGAAGCGGGAGGAACTGGGCTCGACCGGCATCGGCAGGGGCGTCGCGATTCCGCATGCCCGGCTGCCGGGTTTGCCGCGGCCCTTCGGGCTGCTCGCAAGACTGAGGCAGGCCATCGAATTCGAGGCCATCGACGGCGAAAAAGTCGACCTCGTGTTCGTGCTGCTGCTGCCGGCCGCCGCCGAGACCGAGGCGCTCGGCGCGCTCGCGCTGGTGGCGCGGACCTTGCGATCGCCGGAGAGTCTCGCGCGATTGCGGGCCGCAAAAAATGCCTCGGAGCTGTTCGCGGCGATGGGGTGAGCGGTGGGCCAGCGCGAGGCTCTTTCTTTGCCGAGTTTTTCTTACGATCTGCACGCGGTAGAGAAAGATCGTCGCGAGGTGGGAGCGTCCGCAAGGCGCACATCGGGAACCATCGGCGTCCGCGATGATTAATTTCTCTATACCGGGAGAAATATCATGGCACGAAAATATTCGAAAAAAGCATCCGCCAAGGTCGGACGCGCGATGAAGAAGCGCAAGGCCGGCACGCTGAAGAGCGGCCGCTCGGGGCGCAAGGTCAAGAGCCGCAAGCAGGCCATCGCGATCGGTCTTTCCGAGGCAAGGCGCGGCGGAGCCAAGGTCCCGAAGAAGAAGACGACGAAGAAGCGCAAGACGAAGAAGGCGAAACGATAGTGACGTTTCGTCATTGCCGGGCTTGCCGCCTTCGCTAAAGCTTCGGGGCGTGCCCGGCAATGACGAATAGAACGCAAGCGGCACCCGACGGGCAAATCACTCGACCGGTCGGCTTGGCCTGTGTCAAGTGCCGCACGCAAAAATATTCTGCTTTTCAGAAATGAAAATATATCCTATATTCTCTCCGTCCCGTCCCACTATGAGGGGCGTTGCGCAACGTCAACAACGCGGGGCGGGATGCGGTGGACGCGGAGGGTGCTTCTGGCGAGGGCGCCTGAGGCGGACGGCGAAGGCGTGTGGTCCCGGCATCGCGACGCTGGTGTCAATTCGTGGAGGCAACTCCACGGCGACGGTGGCCAAAGAGCCCGTGCACCGAGGAGAGCACGTTATAAGCCGTAAACCATTGCGTGGGGAATGCCGGGTGATTCCGGTGTGACCTGCTAACGCGTGTGCGCTTTACTACTACCATTGCACACGCGGCTATCGGGCGCATCGGGCGCCCGGCATTCCCTGCGCCCTCTGTTCGGAGGGTAAGGAAATTGATGGCAAACCTCGAGCCAACCGTGCTGCGAGATCGCGAACCTATGTCAACGTCATGGCGAGCCAATCGGTCGCGCGAACGCCCGGTTCAACCAGCCTTACGTTGGCGCGCTGCCGAGCGATGCGCCGTCTTTGCGGGACGGCGCGAAGCCCGCCTCGCCGGCGCGTGGCGCTTGGCGGAGGTCCGGCCCTTCAGGCTTTGCTGTAGCGCGTCCATCAGGCTGACGACGTTGCTCGGCCGCTCCTCGGCCTCGACCGATTTGACCGGCTTGCCGTTGGCCTTGCGCCTGACCAGCGTCTTCAGCGCGGTCTCGTATTCGTCCTTGAATTTCGAGGGGTCGAAATGCGCGGCCTTGGTATCGAGAATGTGGCCTGCGAGCTCGACCATGTCCTTTGAGATCTTCGGATTCTTGATGTCGTCGAAATAATCATGTTCGTCGCGCAATTCATAGGGATAGCGCAGGGTGGTGCCGAGCAAACCCTTGCCGAGCGGCTCGATGGCGATGATATGTTCGCGGTTGGTCAACACGATGCGCGCCAGCGCGACGCGATCCTGGTCCTGCATGGCGTCGCGGATCACGGCGAAAGCGTCGATGCCGGCCTTGCCGTCGGGCGCAATGTAATAGGGGTGGTTGAGATAGCGCTTGTCGATCTCGCCCCTCGGCACGAAGCTGTCGATGTCGATGGTATGGTTGCTCTCGATCTGAACGGCTTCCAGCTCGTCCTTTTCGATCTCGACATATTCGCCCTTTTTCAACTCGTAGCCACGGCCCTTCTGATCGCTTTCGACGATGTCGCCGGTCTCGGCATCGACCATCTGCTGCTTCAGCCGGTTGCCGGTCTCCTTGTTGATCATGTGGAAGCGGGTTTTGTCGGTTGTAGTCGAGGCCGGATAAAGCAGCACCGGGCAAGACACGAGGGAAAGCTTCAGGGACCCTTTCCAATAGGCGCGGGCGGCCATTACAATCTCCGGGGCTGGTTGTGCGTCAGGGGTATTCGGGAACTTCAACGGCTGCTAACGGTTTCGGTTCCAGGCACTTGTTTTGGGTCCACAGGGCATCGCCTATTAATTGCGTGAGATTGATTGTGGCCGTCAAAAAACTCTCCACCTACCGCAACAAGCGCGATTTCGAAAAGACCGCCGAGCCCAGCGGCGAGGCCAGGGTCGCGCCGTCGAAGCGGCGGCGGTTCGTGATCCAGAAGCATGCCGCCACCCGCCTGCATTACGATCTGAGGCTGGAATTCGACGGCGTCTTCAAGTCGTGGGCGGTGACGCGCGGACCCTCGCTCGACCCGCACGACAAGCGGCTGGCGGTGGAGGTCGAGGATCATCCGCTCGACTACGGCGATTTCGAAGGCTCCATTCCGAAGGGCGAGTATGGCGGCGGCACCGTGCAGCTCTGGGATCGCGGCTATTGGGAATCCGACGATCCCGACAAGGGCTTCAAGAAGGGCGACCTGAAATTCACCCTGTACGGCGACAAGCTGCATGGCAGCTGGGTGCTGGTGCGCATGCGCCACGACCGCGACGGGGGAAAGCGGACCAACTGGCTCCTGATCAAGCACCGCGACGAATACGCTCGGGAGGGCAAGGCCAACAACGTCCTGGACGAGGACAAATCCGTCGCCTCGGGACGGACCATGGAGCAGATCGCCGCGGGCAAGGGCAGGGCGCCAAAGCCGTTCATGCTGGCCAAGACAAAACGCGCCAGCGCGGACGCGGTCTGGCATTCGAACCGGGGCGATGACGTCATATCCTCGCCGGCGCCGGCGAAGGCGCTGAGGGGCAGACAAGTCGCGGCGATGCCGGATTTCGTCGCGCCCGAGCTCTGTGCCTCGGTCGATCGTCCGCCGAGCGGGGAGGGGTGGTGCCACGAAATCAAATTCGACGGCTACCGCGTGCAACTGCGCATCGAGGACGGCGTGGCGACGCTGAAGACGCGGAAGGGCCTGGACTGGACCGACAAATTCGAGGCGATTGCGAAAGAGGCAGGCGCGCTGCCCGATATGCTGATCGACGGCGAGGTCGTCGCGCTCGACCGCGAGGGCACGCCGGATTTTTCCGCGTTGCAGGCGGCGATTTCTGACGGCAAGACCGGCCGCCTGATCTTCTTCGCGTTCGATTTGTTGTTTGCCGATGCCATGGACATTCGTACCCTCCCGCTGCGCGAGCGAAAAGCGCGGCTGAAGGAATTGCTGGAGGCGCGGCGCAAGGGCAAGGCCGGATCGGTCCGCTATGTCGAGCATTTCGAGGTCGACGGCGAAGCCATGATGCAGTCGGCGCGCGAGCTTTCGCTGGAGGGCATCGTCTCCAAGAAACTTGATTCGCGCTACCATTCCGGCCGTTCCGAAAGCTGGACAAAGGCAAAATCCCGCGACGGCCACGAGGTCGTGCTGGGCGGGTGGAAGAGCACCAACGGCAAATTCCGCTCGCTGATGGCGGGCGTCTATCGTGGCGATCACCTTGCCTTTGTCGGCATGGTCGGCACTGGATTCGGCCAGGACACGGTGAGGCGGATCATGCCGGCGCTGAAAGCAGCGAGCTCGGACCAAAGCCCGTTCGGCGGCAAGGACGCGCCGCGCAAGACCCGCGACGTGCACTGGTTGAAGCCCGAACTGGTTGCCGAGATCGAATTCGCCGGCTGGACCGACGGCGGCAACATCAGGCAGGCGGCGTTCAAGGGGCTGCGCCAGGACAAGCCGGCCAGCGAGGTAAAGGCGGAGAAACCGGCGATGACCAGAATCGCAAAGCCTGTTGCTTCAAAAGCCGCGGCGAAGCCAGGCAAAGTGCAAGTGAAAGTAGCCGCGAACAAATCCGCCACCGTAATGGGTGTCGTCATCTCCAAGCCGGACAAGGAGCTGTGGCCGGATGCCGGCGACGGCAAGGGCGTGACAAAACTCGATCTCGCCCGCTATTTCGACGCGGTCGGCGGCTGGATGATCGGCCATCTCAAGGGCAGGCCGTGTTCGGTGGTGCGCGCGCCGGATGGAATCAATGGCGAAAAGTTCTTCCAGCGCCACGCCATGCCCAGCACGTCGGATCTGCTGGAGCTGGTAAAGGTCTCCGGTGACCGCAAGCCCTATCTGCAGATCGATCGGGTCGAGGGCCTTGCTGCGGTGGCCCAGTCCGGCGGGCTCGAACTGCATCCGTGGAATTGCGCGCCCGATGCGCCCGACATTCCCGGGCGGCTGGTGTTCGATCTCGATCCCGCGCCCGAGGTCGGGTTTTCCGATGTCATCGAGGCCGCCAAAGACATGCGGCAGCATCTCGCCGAACTCGGCATGGAGAGTTTTTGCAAGACCACCGGCGGCAAGGGGCTGCACGTGGTGGCGCCTTTGCGGCACGGCGCAAAAGACAAGGTGACGTGGAAGGAGGCCAAGGCGTTCGCGCTGGGCGTTTGCCAGTGGATGGCCAATGACGACCCCGAGCGCTATCTGCTCAACATGTCGAAGAAGCTGCGCCAGGGAAAGATTTTTCTCGACTACCTCCGTAACGATCGCATGGCGACCGCGGTCGCGGTGCTGTCGCCGCGGGCGCGCCCCGGCGCCACCGTCTCGATGCCTTTGACCTGGGCACAGGTGCGCGGCGATCTCGATCCCACACGCTACACGGTCCGCACCGTACCGGCGCTGTTGGCGAAGACCAAGGCGTGGCAGGGCTACGATGACGCGGCGTCGTCGATCAAGGCCGCGATAGGGAAATTGGGAGAGAAATCATGACTGGCGTCATTCCGGGACGCGCCCCTTTGCGCGGGCCCGGAATCCATAACCCCAGATCGTGGTTATGGATTCCGGGCTCGCGCTATTGCGCGCGCCGGAAGGACGCCGCAGCAATATCATTTCGACCGGCTCGCGAACAGCCCGTCCAGCCGGAACGAATAGCCGACGCCGACGATGGTGCTCGGCGCATTATGGTTGAGCCCGAAGGCGATGTGGAAATCGACCTGCTGGGTCGGCGTCAGATGATACAGCCCGCCGGAATTGAACAGCTGGCTGGGGCCGGCGTTTTCGGGGTAATCGCCGACATACTCCACGAACAGGCTCGCCCGCTCCGTGACCTTCTTCTCGATGACAAAGGTGGTTTCGGTGACGCGTCGGGTCGACAGCTCCGCCGGCCGGAAGAATTCGGTGAGCATGCCGCTCAGCCCCCAGCCGTCGTGCAATTCCCACGACCATGGCATCTGCAAATAGGGCTGGACGCCACGGCCGGCGATATCGACCGCACCGGTCGGCAGCGCCAGGCCTGCGGTCAGGGAAACGTCGATCTTGCCCGGGATCGGACTGACCTGCCACTTGATCGCCGGCGCCACATCCGAAAACCCGGAGCTGCCGGGGGCGCGGATGTTGGCAAAATAAGTCGGCATGTCGACCAGCAGCTCGAGGCAGGGGGCCACGCCGAGGCGCCAGCGGGAGTTGGTGCCGTCGATGGTTCGGCCGCCGTCGCGTACGCTGAAATTCACCCCGTTCTCGTTCTGCAGGCTGCCGGTCGGCACCACCAGGCTGGAATTCGTGACATCCGGCCGGTCGGTGGCGATCTCGTCTTTGGCGGTCGGGCATTGGTCCGCGCGCGCCTCGACCGACGCGACGATGGCGAGCGCCGACAGCAGGCAGGTTGCGCGAGATCGTCTGCTCATGAAGACCGTGGTCGAGGAACAGCGGCGTCAGCCGGGTTGAGCAATAGGCATACAGCCGATTGCCCCTCCACGAGAGCGAAAAATTTGCTGGTCTGTCGGGAATATTTTTTACCGATCGCCGATGTGCAATCGCACATCGGCCGATGGGCCCGCGAGGCGCCGACCCGGCGCGGCCTAAAGCCTTCCGAGCAGTAGCAGGATCAGGAGAATGACGATAACGAGACCAAGACCGCCGCCGCCATAATAGCCCGTGCCGTAGAACGGCCCGCCGCCGATGCCGCTGAAGCCGCCGAGCAGCGCGATCACGAGAATGATCAGGATGATGGTTCCGAGTGACATCTAGCTTTCCTCCCAGCCGGCAGCCAGCACCTGTTGCTCTGCCATGAGCCGGGGAAACCGACCGGAACCCTGAAAGTTCCACTAGCTCACCGGAGGCGCGCGCTCTTTTTTTGCGGGAATGTGGAACTACATGCAATCAAGGCAAGACGGGAAATTCCACGGATGGCCGCACCTCTGATCGTTTCTATTCCCCATCGTCTCGGCCGCGAGGAGGCGACGCGCCGCCTCAAGGCGGGTCTGACGCGCGCGGCTTCCGGCATTGCCGTGCTGAAAGTCGACGAGGAGCGATGGGAGGACAATCGCATGGTCTTCCGCGTCCGTGCGCTGGGGCAGCCGGCGTCGGGCCATCTCGATGTCGCGGACGACCATGTCCGGCTCGAAGTCACGCTGCCATGGCTGCTGCAGCGGTTTGCGGAAGTGGCGCAAGTGGCGATCAAGAATCGCGGCAATCTGCTGCTGACGAAAAAGAACTGAGAGAGTCCCGTTCACGCGTGGCTGCGCTTGCGCGCCGGTTTCGAAGCCGTTTCGAACCTTGCCTTCAGCACCGCCGCCGGCAAATGCTGGAACAGCTCGGAGAGGCGCAACTGCCCGCCTTCGCCCGCGGCGCTCTGCACGGAATAGCCGCCGGCGTTGACAGTCCCCTCATAGCTTTCGCCGCGCGGCCAAATCCTGCCGCCTTGCGACATCGCGGCGAACGATTTCGCAACCACTGCGATCGCAGCTTCGCGGCCACGGCGCCGCGCAAAGGCGATGACGTGGTCGCGATGCGGTCCGCTCACCTCAAGCGGTTCGTAGTCGCCGTGGGTGAAGACGTCGGCGAGTTCGGTGCGAAGTCTCAGCAAATGCCGGGTCCAGGCCAGCTTGACATGGCCATTGGGCCAATTCTGCACGAGGCTGGCCCAGTCGGGCTTACCCGTCGACGCCAGCACCGCGGCGCGCTCGACAAAATCCACCGGCCGCCGGTTGTCGGGATCGACCAGCGACTGGTCCCAGAACTCGGTACCCTGATAGAAATCGGGCATGCCCGGCACGGTCGCCTTCAAGGTGACCTGGCTCAGGGAATTCAGCGCCCCCAGCAGCGCGACGCGCTGCGCCAGCGTCGCCAGCGAGCTAAGAAATTCGGCCGAAATTGCCGGGTCCAGAATTCGCCCGATGAAGCTGCGCAATCCCGCTTCATGGGCCTCATCGGGATTGAGCCAGCTGGTTTCCTGCTTGCCCTCGCGCGCCGCCTTCAGCGCATAGGCCTGCATCCGCTCCACGAACGTATCGTCGCGCCCGGCGGCCGGCCAGGCGCCGAGCAGCGCCTGATACAGCATGTATTCGAAGCTCGCGGACGGCGCGCGCATCTCGCCCTCGACGACAAGCTGCGGCGCGTTCAGGACCTTCCAGCGCGCAACGGCGCTGGTCCATTCGCCGGGAATCTCGGCCAACGCGACCAGCCGGGCTCGGGCGTCCTCACCGCGCTTGGTGTCGTGGGTGGCGGTCGCCGTCATGCCATGCGGCCAGTCCCTGGCGCGGGCTTTCATCGCCGAATGAAAGGCTTCGACCGAAAGCGCCCTGGCCGCAGGATCGCCGCCGACCTCGTTGAGCGCGAGCAGGCGGTGATAGCGGTAGAAGGCGGTGTCCTCCAGCGACTTCGCCATCACCGGACCGGTGAACTGCTGCAGCTTCAAGGCGAAGCGGCGCACGCGTGGCGCGCTTTGCGCCGCCCGGCCGGGCTTGATCAGATCCATGGTCAGCGTGTCGCGGAGAAAATCGAAGATGCCTTCATCTGCGGCAAACCAGTCGGCGCGCGCCTTTTCGATCGTCTCCTCAATCAGCGCGCGGTCGTGCCCGGTCGTGCCGCCTGCGGTCAGATAGGTCCGATAGACCGGGAAATGCAGGATGTAGAGTTCGAGCGCCTGCCGCAGGCTGTCAGCGGAATAGTCGCGGGTGGAATAATGCCCCGCCGCGATGCGCGCGAGCAGGCGCCTCAGCACGGTGAATTCGCTGGTCAGCAAGGTCTCCAGCACACGCCGCTTGGCCTCCCGCAACACCGGTTCGAGCTTCGGCGAAGTATTGCTGACCTGCCGCCACACTTCATCGAGCGGCTCGAGGCCCTTGCCGTCGACCAGCACCTGCGTGATGGCGTTCAGCCATTCATAGCCGGTGGTGCCGTGCACGCCTGCAAGGGCAGGCAGCGCCTCGCCTTCGCCGAGAATCTTTTCGATCACCACATAGAACGGCCTGGCGGCGCCGGCTTGCTGGATCAGTCGGCGCAGGCGCTGGAAATATTGCGCGGGATCGCGCAAGCCGTCGATGTGATCGAGCCGCAGGCCCTGCAGCTTGCCCTCCGCGATCAGTTTTCCGACCAGGCGATGGATGGCATTGAACGTGCCGACATCTTCTACCCGCAATCCCGCCAGCGAATTGACGTCGAAGAATCGCCGGTAGTTGATGTCGCTGGAAGCAAGCCGCCAGTGTCCGAGTCGGTAATGCTGGCGTTCCAAAAGATGATGCAGCGCCAGCGTCTGTGCCGGCCGATCCGGGCCCGCGCGATAGGCTTCCAGTCCACGCGAAATGACGGCGGCGCCACCGGCTATATCGCGAAGCTCCACCTTGAACGCGGGCGCCTCCTTGCGATTGGGGTGGCGCAATCCGGTGTAGCGCGAGGCCAGTTCGAGGATGCGTTTTCCTGCCACGCTGTCCTCTTCCCCGGCCTGCTTGACGACCTGGCGCAAGATCTCGCTATAGCGCTCCGGCGCAATCGGCAGCCGATGTTCGAAATACCAGGCCGAGAAGCTGCCTTCGCTGGCGTCAAAGCGAAGTTCAATCTCCCCCTTCTCCAGCGCATCTCCGTAGGACGAGCCGATGATCGGCAGCAGCACGCCGCCGCGGGCGCGGTAGGGCATCAATTCCCAGTCGATGTCGAACGAGGCCGCATGCGGCGAGGCCGGACCCCATTCCAGCACGTCGAGCCACCATGGATTATCGGCGAAATGCACGCCGACATGGTTGGGAACGAAATCGAGAATGAGACCGAGGCCGTGCCGCCGCAGCGCCTGGCTCAGTCGCTCGAAACCGTCGTCGCCGCCGAGCTCCGGGTTGATTTTGGTGTGATCGACGATGTCGTAGCCATGCGTCGAACCCTTGCGCGCCTTCAGGAACGGCGATGCATAGAGATGGGTGATGCCAAGCGCTTTCAGATAGGGGACTATGGCAGCGGCGGCATCGAAATCGAAACTCGCCGTGAGTTGCACGCGATAGGTTGCGATTGGGATCGCGGCACGCATCAGCGCGCTTCCAGGTGCCAAAACACCGACCAGGGCGGAAGCAGATCGCCGGGTTCGCCGCTCCAGATGGCGCCGCCGGTCGCGCCGGCTCCGCCCTTGGCGATCGCGGCAGTCGACAGGTTGGCCAACAGATGAAGCATTGTGCCGTCACCCATGCGCCAGTTTGCCGTCAACAGGCCGCTATCCGCGGCCTGCGCTTGGCCGAAGGCGGCGCCCGAAAGCCGCGGAAAGATCTCGCGCCGGCGTATTGCGAGCAATTCCCGCACCAGCGCCAGCCGGCGCTCTCCCGCCGGTCCGTCGCGCGCTTCCCAGTCCAGCACCGCGGATCGAAACGTCGCTGCATCAAGCGGGTCGGGCACCCCTTCGCCATATTTGGCGTAGGCCCAGCCATATTCGCGGCGCCGCCCCTTGCGCACGGCTTCAGCCAGATCGCCTTGAAAATCGCAGAAGAAGGGGAAGGGCATGATCGAGCCCCACTCTTCGCCCATGAACAGCATCGGGACGAAAGGCGCGAGCAAGGTAACCGTCAGTGCCGCCTCGATCGCCTTCGGATCGGCGATGCTTTCGAGCCGGTCGCCGAGCGCGCGGTTGCCGATCTGGTCGTGGTTCTGCAGGAAATTGACAAAGGCCGACGGCGCGAGCATCCCGCTCGGTTCGCCGCGCAACTTGCCGCCCCAGAATGCCGCGGCCTCGCCCTGATAGATGAAGCCGGAGCCGAGCGCGCGCGTCAGCTTCGGCAGCGGCTCCGGATAGTCGCCGTAATAGCCCTGCGACTCGCCGGTCAGCAGCACATGCCAGGCGTGGTGATAATCATCGTTCCACTGCGCGCGGTATTTGCCATGGGCCGGATCCTGTTCGGCATCGAGCAGGCTGGTGCGATTGTCGCCGTTTTCCAGCACCAGGTGAATGTGGCGGCGGGTCCCAGCTGCAAGCTTGCCCACGGCATGGCTGAGATCGTGCAGCATGGAAATTTCGCCGGGCTCGGTGATGGTGTTGACCGCGTCCAGCCGCAGCCCGTCGAAGCGGTATTCGGCGAGCCAATTGAGCGCATTGCCGATGGCGAAGGCGCGCACCTCAGGCACCCGGTAATCGATGACACTGCCCCAGGGGGTGTGTCCTTCCGTGAAGAATTGAGGGGCATAGCGGCCGAGGTAATTTCCTTCGGGGCCGAAGTGATTGTAGACCACGTCGAGGAACACCATCAGCCCGCGCAGATGCGCCTCGTCGATCAGCGCTTTCAGATCGTCAGGGCGGCCATAGGCGCTGTCGGGCGCATACCAGAGCACGCCGTCGTAACCCCAGCCGCGCGAGCCTGCGAAATCCGCCAGCGGCATCAATTCAAGCGCGGTGATGCCGGTTTCCACCAGATGATCGAGCTTGCCGATCATGGCGCGGTAGCTGCCCTCCGGCGTAAAGGTGCCGACATGGGTCTCGATCAGCACGGTCTCCTGCCACGGCCGCCCGCGCCATTCGGAAGCACGCCAGCGGTAGCTCGCGTGGTCGATCACTTCACTTGGGCCCGAGACGTCGTCCGGCTGAAAAGCGGTAGCCGGATCGGGCACGTCGATCTCGTCGTCGATGCGGAATTTGTAGCGGGTGCCGGCTTTCGCGCCGGCAATGTCGGCGGAGAACCAGCCGTCTCCGCCGCGCCGCATCGGGAACGATTTTTCCAGCAACAGATCGACGCGCATCGCCGCCGGGGCCCAGAGACGGAAAGCTGCCCCGTCCGTTGTCAGCCTTGCGCCGAACGACCGCGCATTCATGCCGAACCCGCAAAGGCAAGCACCGAGCGGGGAGGCGCCTTGGTCTCGCTTCCCGATGCAAAATTCTTGGCCTCCTGTTTGGCGTCGGCGGTATTCACCAATTGCTGCCAGCTCTTGTATTCCGGCATCTTCGGCAGCTTGAACGCGATCTCTTCGGGGGCGGCATTCAGCACGATGAAGATCGGTGTCCCGCCATGATCGGTCGGGCCGAGCACATAGGCCAGGAAGCGTCCTTCCGGGAAACTCCAGTCCGCCTCCTTCATGTCGTCGGCGGCCGGCGTCAGCCACAACACGCCGTAGGATCCGTCCGCGCGCCGCCCGTCGAGCCAACGGTGCGAGCGGATTTGCGGAAAGCGTCTCCGAATCTCGGTCATGTGGCCGATGAAATCGGTAAGGTCGTCCCCCTCGCGGCCGAGGCCTTGCCAGCCGACCCAGCCGGTTTCGTTGTCCTGACAATAGGCGTTGTTGTTGCCTCCTTGCGAGTTGCCGGCCTCATCGCCGGCGAGGATCAGCGGCAGGCCTTGCGCCAGCAACAGGCACGCCAGCTGGTTCTTTCGCAGCCGGTTGCGGAGCGCATTGATGGCGGGGTCGTCGGTCGGGCCTTCATGGCCGCAATTGTTGCTGTGATTGTCGTTGGAGCCGTCGCGATTCTCCTCGCCATTGGCTTCGTTGTGCTTCTGGTTGTAGCTAAACAGGTCGGCCAGCGTGAAGCCATCATGCACGGTGACGTGATTGATGCTGGCCCGCGGCTTGCGGCCGTCATGGTTGAACAGGTCGGAGGAGGCGGTCATGCGGCTCGACACTTCGCCGATCAGGCTGCCTTCGCCGCTCCAGTAGCGCCGCATCGCGCTGCGATAGCGGTCGTTCCACTCCGACCATTGCGACGGAAACGCGCCGACCTGATAGCCGCCCATGCCGAGATCCCAGGGCTCGGCGACCAGCTTCGCCGCCGACAGCACCGGGTCCTGCCGGATCGCGGTGAGGAAGGCCGAGTTGCGTTCAAAACCACTCGGCGTGCGCGCCAGCGTGGTGGCGAGATCGAAGCGGAAACCGTCGACGTGACAGACCTCGACCCAGTAGCGCAGCGAATCCATCACCATCTGCAGCACGCGCGGATGGGTGAGGTTGACCGAGCTGCCGCAGCCGGTGAAGTCGTCGTAGAACCTCGGATTATCCGGCTTCAGCCAGTAATAGGAGGCGTTGTCGATGCCGCGGAACGACAGCGTCGGGCCCATATGGTCGCCCTCGGCGGTGTGGTTATAGACGACGTCGAGCATCACCTCGATGCCGGCGTCGTGCAGCCGTGCCACCGTGGTGCGAAAGGCGTCGAGCGGATTGTCCTGCGCGTAGCGCGGCTCCGGCGCGAAGAAGGAAAGTGTGTTGTAGCCCCAGTAGTTCACCAGCTTCTTTTCCACCAGAATCCGGTCGTCGATCAGGCCATGGACCGGCAGCAGCTCGATGGTAGTGACGCCGAGCCGCTTGAGGTGGTCGATCATCGCCGGCGAAGACAGCCCGCCATAGGTGCCGCGCAGGTTCGGCGGCACGTCTTCGCGCTTCTGCGTCAAGCCCTTGACGTGCGCCTCATAGATGATGGTGTCTTCCCAGGGGATGTTGGGGCGCATCTCGCGACGGCCCCAGTTGAAGGTCTCGTCGACCACCACGGCCTTGGGCATGCCGCGGGCATTGTCGCGCCGGTCGAACGACAGATCCTCGCGCGCGCTGCCGGTGCGATAGGCGAAATGCGCATCGCTCCAGACCAGCCGCCCGGCCAGCCGCCTCGCGTAGGGATCGAGCAAGAGCTTGTTGGCGTTGAAGCGGTGGCCGTGTTCGGGCTCATAGGGCCCGTGCACGCGATAGCCGTAGAGCTGTCCGGGAGAGACGTCGTTCAGATAACCGTGCCAGACGTCTTCACTTCTTTCCGGCAATTCGATGCGTTCCAGTTCGCGCCGGCCCTGGCTGTCGAACAGGCAGAGCTCGACCTTCTGCGCGTTGGCGGAGAACAACGCGAAATTGGTGCCCCGGCCGTCCCAGCTTGCACCGAGACGCGAGAACGTTCCGGCGGACAATCGCATGCGTCAGCTTTCCGGTACGAGAAAAATGGCGGCCAGGGGCGGGACGGTGAGATTGAGCTCGGGCACCTGACCATCCAACGTCCGGACTTCGCCAACGTTTCCGACATTGCTGCCGCCGTAATGGGCAGAATCCGAATTGAGCACTTCGCGCCACTTGCCGGCAATCGGCACCCGGACGCGATAGTTGTAATATACATTCGGCGAGAAATTCACGACCACGAGGCAGCGCGCGTGTGCGTCATTGCCCTTGCGGATCCAGGCGAACACGTTCCCAGCGGCGTCGTCGGTGATGACCCATTCGAAGCCGGCCGGATCGCAATCGAGCTGATGCAGCGCCGGAAGCGAGCGGTAGAGCCCGTTGAGATCGCGGATCAGCGAGTGGATGCCGGCGTGCTTTTTCTGGTCGAGCAGATGCCAGTCCAGCGCACGATCGTGATTCCACTCACGCTCCTGGGCAAACTCGCAGCCCATGAACATCAGCTTCTTGCCGGGATGTCCGAACATGAAGCTGTAATAGGCGCGCAGGTTCGCAAAGCGCTGCCAATCGTCGCCGGGCATCCGCCCCAGGATCGAGCGCTTGCCGTGCACGACCTCGTCATGCGACAGCGGCAGGATGAAATTCTCCGAGAACGCATAGTGCAGGCCGAACAGGATATCGCCGTGATGATATTTGCGGTGGATCGGATCCTTGCTGATGTATTGCAGCGTGTCATGCATCCAGCCCATATTCCATTTGTAGCCGAATCCGAGCCCGCCATATTCGACCGGGCGCGACACCTGCGGCCAGGCGGTCGACTCTTCCGCAGTGGTCGTGGCCTGCGGAAAGCGCGCGAACACCTCGGTGTTGAAGCGCCGCAGGAAACCGATGGCGTCGAGATTTTCCCGGCCGCCATACTTGTTCGGGATCCAGCCTCCCGCCGGCCGGCTGTAATCCAGGTACAGCATCGAAGCGACCGCATCGACGCGCAGGCCGTCGATGCCATAGCGCTCCAGCCAGAACAGCGCATTCGACACCAGGAAATTGACGACTTCGGTGCGCCCGTAATTGTAGATCAGCGTGCCCCAGTCGAGGTGGCGGCCCTGCAACGGGTTGGCGTGCTCGTAAAGCGCGGTGCCATCGAAACGGCCGAGCGCATGGGGATCGTCGGGGAAGTGCCCGGGCACCCAGTCCAGCAATACGCCGAGGCCCTCGCGATGGCAGGCATCGACCAAAGCGGAAAAGTCTTCCGGCGTGCCGAACCGGCGCGTCGGCGCATAGAGGCCGGTCGGCTGATAGCCCCACGAGCCGTCGAAGGGGTGCTCGCTGACCGGGAGAAATTCAACATGGGTGAAGCCGAGATCCCTTGCATAGCGCGGCAACTGCTCGGCGAGATCGCGGTAGCTCAGCCACTCATTGTTGCCCTTGCGCCGCCACGAGCCGAGATGGACCTCGTAGATCGACATCGGCGCGCCGAGCGCGTTGACATTGGCGGGCGCGGGACGCGGATGCGGCAGCTTGGCCTCGTCGAACACGATGGAAGCCGTGCTCGGGCGCATCTCCGCGGCAAAGGCCATCGGGTCCGACTTGAGCGGCAGGTGTTGCCCTTGCGGGCCGATGATGTCGAACTTGTAGTGATCGCCGGGCGTGGCATGCGGCACGAACAGCTCCCAATAGCCGACGCCGCGCACGCGCATCGGATGCCGCCGCGGATTCCAGAAATTGAAGTCGCCG
>DATNMT010000620.1:0-20540 GCA_035602495.1 Bradyrhizobium sp. | reverse complement strand
CTGAAGCGGCCGACCACGTTGCGCACCGTGGTCTGGCTGATCTGGTTGATCGCGTTGTAGACGTTCTCGATGGCAATCACCGCCCGTTCCGGATCGGAGATGTGATAATAGGCCACCGCCGCGATATCGATCGAGACGTTGTCGCGGGTG
The DNA here is from genome assembly GCA_035602495.1 of Bradyrhizobium sp. Classification (GTDB taxonomy): domain Bacteria; phylum Pseudomonadota; class Alphaproteobacteria; order Rhizobiales; family Xanthobacteraceae; genus Bradyrhizobium. The sequence continues at coordinate 20,390 of DATNMT010000620.1, read as the reverse complement.
ATGATCTTTTGCGACGGGATCTGCATGGTGACGGTGCGCAAGGACACCCGCACCATCTGCTGGATCGGAATGAAGACCAGGGTCAGCCCCGGTCCGCGGACACCGGCAAACTTGCCGAGCAGAAACACCACCCCGCGCTCATATTGCCGGAGCACGCGGAGCGAAATGACGACATAGAGGACGAGCAGTATGACAATAATGGAAATAAAGCCCATGGCATCCTCACCGGTTGTTTTGCCGAACACTACCACTTTGCGATCGGGCCGCCACTCCATAAGCGGAAGCTAGCTGCCGTCGCCGAGCATCGCTGCCGGAAACAAAATATTCTCCCGTCGTCCCGTGACAGAAGCCTCGGCCTTCAGCGCCAATCGTCGATGATGGATCAGATCATCGATCCGATGCGCGGCTGCGATCAACGCCTGTGTCCCCGACGCGCTTTCGTCCTGATCGGCGGATTTTTTCAAATGGGCCCGGAGCATGGCGTCGATTTCGTCCGCAAGCGCCATAGGCCGGCATCGTTGTCGATCCTTCGTATCCGTCCCGGCAATGCACAGAATTCATCGAGCGTCGTTGGTGCGGGTTCGCTCGAGCGGACCCCGAGAAACCGCTATGCCGCGGCGAACATGGAGGCGATCGCGCCGATTGCCATCGGCGTCAGATAGATGGCGTTGCCATATCGGTCCATGAAGCTTTGCTGGGTGCCGTTGTAAGAGGCCGCGGCTCCCGGGTGCACGGAGAGATAGGCATCGGCATCGGTGTCGGGTGCCGCGATCCCCGAGAGCAACGGTTGCTCGCTGACGAGGTCGCGCCGGACGCTCATGACTTTCCTGGCAAGGTCGGCGGCGACAGTCGAATTGAGATGCCGGTTGGCAACCAGATAATACCCGATCCGCAAGGTGGTGACGTCGTCGTCCGGCACTGGCGGTGCGCCGCGCAGCGTTCCCTTCGGGATATCGAAGCTTTCATAAGGCCCCTTGATATCGGCAATTGCGGCGGCGGAATCGATCGGAATCAGCACCGGGGACGTATTCGCGCCGTCGCGAAACAGGCCCCTCACAAACGACAGATGCTTGTCGGTCAGCGGCACCACCAGCAGGAGCGCCGCTACCTCCTTCGCCTGCGCCGCGCGGCGCGCGTCCGCAGGTGCTAAATCCTTGAACGCGACGTTGGCGCGGCCGAGGTCATATTCCTTTTTCAACACCTCGACGACGCCATGGTTGATTTCACCGCCGACCACGCCGACGGTATGGCCGCGCAATTTCGAGATGCTGGTGAGCTTCGATCCCGGCGGCGCCAAATCATGACAACGCCATGGGCCGTGAGCGCGACGGTTCGCGCCTGCTGCCGATCGACGGCGTCGGCGCGGGCGAATTGAAAGGCTTTCGTGGCGTCCGGCGCGGCATCGAATCCCGGGTATGGCCTCAGGTATCGGTATCGCCCGGCCGCATCCAGGTTCGAAACATCCGCATTACCGATTCGAAACAATTGCGCAGAAATGACCCTGAAACATCGAGCGGTGCACCCCGCGCAGCCGCACGATTGAAGCCACGGTGCTGGCGCCGGATCTTATGTCGCCTCGCTGCGGGACGCAGGTGCGCCGCACGCGGGATCGACCGGGACAGGCAATGATACCGCGACCACGACATCATCTTCATCGAACCCTCCATCTGTTGCGAGATTAGTCGATGACGATCACGCGCCGTTCGATGCAGCCTGGTTAAAGTTTGGAAAGCCCGCGACGCGATCGCGAGCAGCCGTTCCTGCAGAACCGCGGGCTGGCCCGCGCAATAGTGGATCACGTCGAGTTTATCGCTTGCCGCGCATACCGTCCCTGCTTGAGCGGCACGGCTCGGCGAGGCTCGCGGCGAGCGCATCGGTCCATGATCGCGCGCGCCGGATATCTCCAGGTTATTGAATGATGATTATCCTTCAATTGGCTCTTTGTACGCGCGTTTCGATCTGTTGCCGGGTTCAACAGAGAATTCCTTTGCTTTTTTTTCCGGCCGATGGCGCCGGGTTCCCCGCTATGCCATGTCGTTCTCAGGGCTGACATCAGCACCGAACAACAACAGAGAGAACGGAGAGAAACATGAAACAGCTTTTGAAAATGTCCGCCGCGCCCGCCGCGGCCTTGCTCGCGATGGCGCTTGTCTCGATCTCCACACCTGCGGCGGCCGGCGAGTATTGCCGCCAGGACGTCACCTCCGGCATGCGGAGCTGCGGCTTCGACACCATGGATCAGTGCAAGGCGATGTCGTCCGGGCGCGGCGGCGACTGTTATCGCGATCCGTTCCTGCCCGACAACAGCAACGCGCTCGCCTATGTGCCGAAGCATTCGCACCCGAAGAAGACGGCGATCGCTCACTAACCGGCGAAATACGCGGTTCGAAACCGTGTTTGCAGACGAGGCAATCCAGCACCAGGAGCGGGTTGGATTGCTTCGTGCCTGGCGCGCGCAATGGCGGATCACACCGAGTTTATCGGCGGGTCGCGCATGACCCCTCTGCTCAAAGCTCAGGTCTCGGAAGGAAGGCCGGCCCCCATATGAAGCCCGCATGACGATCATATTTCAATTGGATGACGATCGTACTACAAAGAGGCATTTGGCGCTGAAAATCTCGAGCCTTTTCCTGGTTTAAGAGAACATTTCATCACTATATTTTTATTCCGATGGCGGAATATCTCGCGACCTCCCATTTTTGTTTGCGGGGCTGACAACCAGCACACAGACAGAAACAGAGAGAGAAGATGAAGCATCTTTTGAAAGTAGCCGCGGCGCCGGCCACGGCCTTCGTCGCGATGGCATTTGTCGCGATGGCGACGCCTGCGGCAGCGGCAAGTTCGGTCGACTATTGCCGCACCGACATCACTTCGGGCATGCGTGGTTGCGGATATACCAGCCTGGAGCAGTGCCACGCGATGTCTTCCGGCCGCGGCGGCGATTGTTATCCGAATCCATTTCCGAGCAACAGCAGCGCCAGCAACGGCACGAGGACCGACAACGCCCTTGCCTACCAGCCGAAGCATCCGCGTTCACGGAAGCCGGTTGCCAATCAATAAAGTCAGCAAGGTCACTGCGTAAGCCCGTGATGCCCGGCCTCGTGCCGGGCATCAACGTCTTGATCGCACCGCAAGTGCGAAGTGAAGAGCGAGGTCAGCTCCGGATCACTGCTGCTTTTCCCAGAATGAAAGCAAGCCCTGCGACGCCGAGCCGCCGATCACGCAGGGAATGCCGACCGCGACCTGGCCCAGCGCCGCCGCCGAGACGCAGCCGAGCGCAACCGCGCCGACGCCGACCTGGCCCCAGAAGTCGAGGTTGCGCCTTGCATCCGAACCTTTTGTCTTGAGTTCTTCCACGGCGGCGAGCGCGTCCTTGCGCACCGCGCCGAGCTGCACCGTATCGGCGGCCTCAATCACCTCGGCGAGCGGCGCCTTGACCGCTTCCGGCTGGTTGGCCAACTCGCCGCGCAGAAACTCGCGCAAGCCGGCATCGCGAACCGCATAGCTCGCCAGCGTATAGCGCGCCATGCTGCCGACCGTCAGCTTGTCGATGGTGTCGCGGCTCTTGGTCCAGGGCAGCATCTGCACGATGCGCAGAATCGGAAGGTGCGAACCGGTGGCGAAATAATATCCCCACAGCGTATCCAAGAGATCCTGATTGCTGGCGAATGTCTGCACCATCTTCAGCTTCTTGTCGTCCTTGGCGAACGGATTCTTGGTGAAGACGCCGCGCAATTTGTCGAACATGCCGGGTTTTGTCTCTTCCAGCGGGATGTTGGCGAGTGTCGGCAGCGTGCCGGAAAGGTAGCTGTCGATCATCACCTTGCGGCCGGGCATTCGCGGCGCGATCCTGCGCAGGAGATTGCGCCATTCGGGCAACCCGGAATAGGCGATGGCGCGGACGATCACCCATTCGTCTTCCGGCGCCACCGGAAAAAAGCTGGTGACGAGCTGCTCGGCTTTGGCCGGGTTCGATCCGATCGCGCCGGCGATGAAGCCGAGATAGATGCCGGAATTCTCCGGCTCCTTGAAGCTCTGCGCGTGAAACAGCACCCGCACGGCGGCGGGGACATGGGCATAATCCGGCTTGGCGCGGTAATTGTAGATCCACTGCTGGACCACGTTGAGCGAGGCACGCGGGTCGATCTCCGGGGTGACCGCGGCTGCCGCCGGCGCGCTCAGCAAAAGCGTAGCGGTGAGGAAGGCTGCGTAACGCATGTGATACTCCAGAACGCGCGTTCGCGCCTGCGGCGGCCGCACCGCGAACGTTTCCAGCCGCTATGGCTAGAAAGCATTTGAAGCGGCTATACGACACGCGCGGTTCGGCGCTGCGTCGAAATTGTGGCAAGCCGTTAACGCTTGTGGCCGCAACTCACCTTATCCCAGTCATTCTTTCGCCCCGGACGGGCACTTCCATCAGCGCCGTCCAATGGGAGACAGGCGGGATCAATGAGCGAAGCAACGGCGCCGGGCAGACAATGCCGCCGGCCGATCGCAGCCGGCGCGCTGCTGATCGCCGCCTGCGCGCTTTTTTCCGCGCAGGCCGCCGCCGAGACCATCGAGGTCGAAGGCAACCGCCGCGTCGACGCCGAGACCGTGCGCTCGTATTTTCCTGCCGCGCCCGGCGGCCGCTATGATGAAGCGGCGCGCGACGCCGCGCTGAAGGCGCTGGTGGCAACCGGCCTGTTCGACAAGGTGACGATCGAGCACGTCGGCGAGCGGCTGGTGGTGCATCTTCATGAAGCCCCGGTGCTCGACCGCGTCGCCTTCGAGGGCAACAAGAAGATCAAGGACAAGGACCTCGCGGCGGTCGTCGAATCCAAGCCGCGCGGCGCGCTGCAGCGCGCCGTGGTTCAGGCCGACGTCGGCCGCATCATGGAAGCCTACCGCCATGCCGGTCGCGACGACGTCGGCGTGGTACCCGAGATCGTCAACCGCGGCGAAGATCGCGTCGACCTCATCTACGAGGTGACGGAGGGCAAGAAGACCACGGTGCGGCAGATCGATTTCGTCGGCAACAAGGTGTTCGGCAAGCGGCAGCTTGCCGCCGTGATCAAGACCTCCGCCACCAACATGCTGAGCTTTCTCACCGGCGGCGACGATTACGATCCCGATCGCATCGCCGCCGACCGCGAGCAATTGCGGCTGTACTACCGCGGCAAGGGCTATGCCGACGCCGGCGTGACGTCGGCCATCGCCGAATACGATCCGGCGCTGCACGGATTTACCCTGACGTTTACGATCGACGAAGGTGAGCTCTATCATTTCGGCAACGTTACGGTTGCCAGCAACGTGCCGGGCCTGGATTCCGAAAAGCTCCGCCGCCTGCTGGTGGCGCGCCCCGGCGCGGTGTTCGACGGCGGCGCGCTCGACAAGACCGACGATGTTCTCGCCATCGAACTCTCAAAACTCGGCTTTCCGTTCGCCCAGGCCACGCCGCGCGTCAACCGCGACGCCGCGGCAAGGCGCATCGACGTCGCCTTCACGATCGATCAGGGGCCGCGGACCTATGTCGAGCGCATCGACATCCACGGCAATACCCGCACCCGCGGCTATGTGATCCGGCGCGAGTTCGACATCGCCGAGGGCGATGCCTACAACAAGACGCTGATCGATCGCGCCGAACGGCGGCTGAAGAACCTGAACTATTTCAAGACCGTCAAGATTTCGACCAGGCCGGGCTCCGCGCAGGACCGCGTCGTGCTCGATGTCGAGGTCGCCGAGCAATCGACCGGCGAATTCAATATTTCGGGTGGCTACTCGACGACCGACGGCCTGCTCGCCGAGGTGAAGGTGGGCGATCGCAATTTCCTCGGGTCCGGCAAGGCGGTCAGCGCCACCCTCACCTACGGCCAGTACGCGCGCGGCATCGACCTTTCGGCTTCCGAACCGTATTTCCTCGGCACCCGGGTGTCGGCGGGCATCGAGCTTTACGGCCGGCAAAATCAGTCGAGCCCGTACCAGTCCTATGGCAGCGACATCTACGGCGCGACCATGCAGTTGGGCACGCCGATCACCGAACAGCTTGGCGTGCAGTACCGCTACTCCATCTACAACCAGGACGTCACGCTGGACCCGTCGTCGCTGGCGGCGGTGCCGTCACTGCCGATCCAGCAGGCCGCCGCCGCCGGCAGCCAATGGGTCTCCGCGGTTGGCGACACCATCAGCTACAACACACTCGACAACAACAAGAGCCCGACCAGCGGATTCAATTCGCAACTCAGGCAGGACCTCGCCGGCCTTGGCGGCGACGTGAAGTTTATGCGCACCACCGAGGACCTGCGTTACTACCACCCGATCAACGACGATGTGGTTGGGCTGGTGCGCGCGCAGGGCGGCTATGTCACCGGCTGGGGCGGCCAGCAGGTGCCGCTGCTCAATACTTTCTTCGGCGGTCCGACCATGGTGCGGGGCTTTGCGCCCAACGGCTTTGGGCCGCGCGACCTCACACCCGGCTCGACCATGGATAATGTCGGCGGCAGCATGTATTGGGCCACCACGGCGGAATTGCAGAGCAACATTCCCGGCGTGCCCCAGGAGTACGGCCTCAAGGCGACCGCCTTTGTCGATGCCGGCAGCGTGTTTCGCTACAGCGGCCCGACCACGTTTCCGGGCTCCGCGCAATCGCTGCAACTCGCCAACAATAATGTCGTTCGCTCCTCGGTCGGCGCCGGCCTGACCTGGGCCTCGCCGTTCGGAAACCTGACGGTCGACTACGCGGTGCCGCTGACCAAGGCCGCCTACGACGTGGTACAGCCGCTACGCTTCAGCGGGGGCGGGTTCTAGGTCGCTCGCGGCCGCCGTCCGCGCCGCTGATCGCCGCCGCCATCTGCGCCGTGGCGGGCGGCGCCTTCCTGGCATTCTTCATCAAGGTCGGTTTCAACCAGGCGTTCGTGGCCCTGTTCGAAGAATGGAACCGGGAACCACGGAATGGACCCGTTGCGGCTGGGGGAAAGCTCACAAACAGAACCCCATTTCAATTATGTCGGGAATCAGCGTAAGTGGGGCTGGAGCCATGGTCCAAGTGGTAGCGTTGCGTCGCCCCCGAAAGATTCGAGGACACGATGCTGCAGATACCCCGCCCGACACCGACCTGCACGCGCTTTCAGACCACGATCGAGATGCCATGCCTCAAATGCGGTGTGCAGATGCGGCTGGCGCTGATCGAGCCGCAAAGCAAGAATTTCAATCTGGTGACCTATCAGTGCATACCGTGTTTTGCCGAAGAGAGCTTCCTGCAGGCGATATAGAGCGCCCTCACCGCTATTCGTCGTGAGGCGTCGCTTCACGTCAGCCGCGGCCCGATGAAAGGCTCCGGCGCAGCACCGCGATTTGTCGAGCCTATCGGCGACCGCGCATCACACCGTTCAGGGTTTCCGGCGAAACCAGGGCCCAGACGAAGGCAAAACACAGCACCAAAACGATCGCGTTTCCCACGATGTAGGACCAGTAGCGCCGCGGGCTGCCTTTGCGCGTGGCGGGGCCACTCCCCATACGGGACCGAAAAAACCTGTTGAACAGCGCCGGGGTCTTTCCCGATCGCAGACTGACGGCCGTGTCCAACGCGACATAGATCGCGAGCGCCATCGCCATCAGGAAGGTGACGTATAGTTTTTCCATGGCGGGCGATGCGGCGGGGCGACAGAATCTCTGGCCCCCATCATTCAGCTAACTTCAAGGGCTGCAAGGCGCAAAGTTGGCGCACCCCATCACAAACTCCGAATGTTGGTCATCATGGCGCGGCTGCTTTTCTCCGTCGCGAATCCATAGATCAGCGCCAGCCGGTCCAGGCATTCGCGGAGCCGCCGCGCGAAATAGTCGGACCAGCGCTGGGTGCGCAGTCCGCGGCGTTGGCCGACCTGTTCCATGGTCATGCCGAGGACCAACACCTCATGCACCAGCGCCGAGCCATCGGCGCCGAGTTCGCGCTCGGCGCGGTTCAGCCGCAGCACCGCCTTGCGCTGGCGCTCGGTGATCGGCTCGCGCGCCCGCCCGCCGTCGACATATTCCCGCGTCGGGTCGACCGCTCGCGGCCCCCGCTCGGCCTTTTCCCAATCGTCCTGGAACGCCCGCCCGCCCTGATATTGCGCCTCGTCGATCTGGCGATGCGAGTGCATCCGGCCGAGGGGATCGTTGCGGAGCGAGCGCAACGTGACGATCTTTTCTCCCGGTTCCAGCGCCAGCGGATCGTCCACTTCGACGGCCGCCACCTCGGCGTTGCGCGGCAGATCCTTCGATCGCCGGTCATGAACCTTCTGCTTGAGCTGCCTGTTCCGTCTGCCCCGTGTCACGTTGCATTGCCTCCATGCTGTTAAATTTCAAACGGCCGACGGCTTCACGCCGCCTTCACCAGCCGTAGCGAGACGGCGCCGGCTGTCCGCTCCGCCGCGGTGCCGGGTCCGCGCGTCAAATGAAAATGCGCCGTGCAGTAGCTCGAGCCGTCGCGCCGCGGATGGCCGCAAAAGGTGATGGCTTCGCCGTCCGCGTCGCCGCCATAGGGGTAGCGGCAGTCGCCGGCTTCGAGATCGACCAAGGCCAGATGCCGCGGCGCGATCTCGACACAGCGGAGCTTTGTCGGTCTCGCACCTTCGAGAACGGCCGCCGGCCGCGCGAGCCCGGCCGCCTTGCGCTTGGGCGGCTTGCGTCGTGACGATTCCTTCGCTTTCGGCGGCCGTTTGGGCCAATGCTTGAGCGTTTCGCCGGCTCGGGCAGGCCGGCCGGAACCCATAAGCCCCATGCGCCGGGCGCGGCCGAGCGCGGCGCTGCGGGAATAGGCGGTGGCGAACCTCTTGTTGATGGCTTTGGCGATCTGCGCATAGGACATGCCGCGGGCGTGATATTCGCGCAGCGCCTGGCAATGTTCGGGCGTCCAGTCGGCCGCTTGCATGCTTCCTGCCTCGATGTTTACCTTTCGTTCTAGTTTCCGATATTCGGAATTTGAAGTCAAGTACTAATTCCGATAATCGTAATTGATTTTGATTCTGAAATTCGGAAAGGTAGTCCCGTAATTTGGAGAGGTGGCCTATGCTGGACGTCAAGATTATCGAGCGGGGACTGAAGAGGACGGGCAAGAGCAAGGGCGGTCTGGCGATCGCCATGGGCGTCCGCGCCGGAGCGGTGTCGGAGATCCTGAGCGGAATCCGCCTGATCAAGGCGAGCGAACTTGAGCCCATTGTCGAATACCTCGAGCTTAACATGGTGCCGATCATGGGTCGCGTCGGGGCCGGCGCGGTGATCGAGCCGGAACATGAGCAGGTGCCGCCGGAGGGTCTCGGCGACGTCGAATTGCCCTTCCCGCTGGCCGAGGAAACCATTGCTTTTGAGGTTTCAGGCGATTCCATGCTGCCGAAATACGAAAATGGCGATATTATCGTGGTCTTCAGGGAGCAACGCCACCCGGTGTCGAGCTTCTACGGGGAAGAGGCCGTGGTGAGACTGAAGACCGGCGAGCGCTACCTGAAGACCATCGAGCGGGGAAAATCGCCCTCCCAGGTCAACCTGACCAGCTTCAACGCCAAGCCGATCAACGGGGTGAAGCTGGACTGGATCGGGGAAATCTACGTCACCTTGCCGCGGGGCCAGATCGAACGCATGCGGGCCAAGGGGGCGGCCCGGGCCCGCAAGGCGGCCAAGGCCCATGGCGGCCGCGGGGCGGAAAAATGAGCCGGCGCCGGGGGCGCCAGCTCCGGTGATTCTCGCCGATTCCGCTGCAAACTCGCCGGGCGCAGACCGTGTTTCTGTTTTTTAGAATTTATGACTTGACTTCGTTCTGATATTCAGAAATAATCGGCCGGATTTCGCAGACCTCGCCCGGGGGAGCGAACGGGGACGGCCGCATGCAATATTTCGTCGTGATGATCGATTATGGCCGTCGCGGGCGCGAGGCGATCGTCGATCCCGAGGTCACCCGCCGCGAGGTCATCTCACGCGTGGTATCGGGCGAGTACCAAAACATCAGCTTCATCCACGAGATCGCCGGTTCCACGGTCGACGACGTCACCGCCGAGATACTGGCGGAGGCCGCCGTTCCCGAAATCCCGGCGACCGGCGCCGATCTGCAGGCCTGCCGTTTCGATCACGCCCGCGATCTGCGCAAGGTCGAGACGGAGTGACTGGTTACCTCACGACCCGTTGGCGATCGGCCGGGTCGCCGGCATCGCCGAGCGATCCCGTTCGCGCGAGGGAAGCGGTGGGCGGCGGTACGTCGCATCCCCGGGAGCCGGAGGCGATTTCATCCTCCGCCTTGTGGTGCCACATTTCCGCCTGGGCAAGCAGTCGCCAGCTCTCAAGCGGCCGAAACACCGCATTCTGACGGCAGAGGGCTTCCATGGTGCGGTAGCGAACGAGGTTGGTGCGGTAGCGAACGAGGTTTTGCATCTCGCGCCTCCAGTCCCTGCCCTGAAAATACTTAAAACCGAAATCTAGACGCTGTCATTACGAATCTGCAAAGAATTTGTTGGCGACGCGGAAGAACGACTCTGGACGGGATCGGCGATCCCCGGGAAGCCGTTCGATGGAACTTCGGCATCGCGTGAGGGTTATTTGACATCCGATTGAGTTGCTCGTCGGAAGCCAGCGGGGGCGCCCGAGGGTGCCATGTCCAAAACAAGAATTTTCACCGTTGTCCTGCTCGCGGCCGCTCTCGCAGGCGCCGCCAATGCCGCGCCGGGAAGAGGCGGAGGCGGCGGCGGAGGCCATGGCGGCGGCGGAGGCGGTCACTTTGGTGGCGGCGGCGGCGGTCACTTTGGCGGCGGCGGCGGCGGTCACTTTGGCGGCGGCGCGCGCATGGGCGGCGGAATGCATTTCGGAGGCGGCGCCCATTTCGGAGGCGGCGCCCGCTTCGGCGGCGGGTCTCGCTCCGCCGGCAGGCCGGCGATATCGCGATACTCCGCGCGACCCAGCTTCCACGCTCAGCGTTCGTTTGCCGGGCGCGCCAACCGATTTGCCGGCCGCGGGCCGGGGCTCAACGGAAATCGTGGAAATCGCAACGCAGCAAACCTCGGCCTGAACCGAAGCACGAATCCAAGGTCGAACGCGGTGCGCAACGCATTGAACTCCCGCGCGGTGGCGGGCGCCCTGCACAACCGGACCGCGCTGCGAAATCCAGCCATGCGCGCCCGGATCGCCGCCAGCGCAGCCACGGCGGGATGGCATGATGGCCGCGGCCGTGAGGGATGGTGGCGGCACCGCAACGGCGGATACGGCTGGGTTGGCCCCTTGTTCTGGCCGTTCGCCTATTATGACCTCTATGACTACACGCTGTGGGGCTATGGCTACGACGATCCATTCTGGGATTACGGCTATGGCGACATCTACGCCGGTATTTTCTCCCCCTACGGCTATGATGATCTTGCCGGCTATTGGCCGGAGGGCGGCAGCGCTCGTCGGGTCGCGTCCCGGCAAACCGCCGGCACCCAAACCCCAACGCCCGATCAGCTGGCGCAATTGTGCGGCGAGGACAGCCGCGACATCGCCGGCCTGCCGATCGACCAAATCCAGCAGGCGATCCAACCCAACGACGCCCAGCGTGCCGCGCTCGACGATCTCGCCAACGCATCGGTGAAAGCGGCCCAGGATATCCGGGCCGCCTGTCCGACCCAGATCGCCTTGACGGCGCCGGCGCGGCTCGCGACCATGCAACGGCGCATCGAAGCCATGATATCGGCGGTCGAAACGGTTCGAACGCCGCTGCAGAAATTTTATGAGCTGCTCAATGATGAGCAGAAAGTCAGGCTGAACGCGCTCGGCGGGGATCAGCACCGCGCCGATGCGGGCAAAAACAAGAACCGGTCGCTTGCCGAAAACTGCGAAACGTCGCAATCCGCGCTGCCGGCCTGGCCTTCGGCCGAAATCGAAGCGCGGGTCCATCCAACCGAGGCGCAACGCGCCAGTCTGGCCGCACTGCAGGACGCCACCGCAAAAGCCACGGACATGCTCAAGGCATCATGCAAGGCGGACGAACCCATTACGCCGCCGGCGCGGCTGGAGGCCGCGCGCAAGCGGCTCGATGTCATGCTGCAGGCGGTCAAAACCGTGCGCGCGGCGCTTGAGGATTTCTATGGCAATCTCAGCGACGAACAAAAGGCACAGTTCGAAGCGATCGGGCAGCGACATACGGCGGATTCCGGTCAATCGGGCGCGACGCAAACGCAAATACATCATCGACGCCATCATGCCGGCCTTGGCGGAATAATGCGTCGTTTCATGTCGATGGCGCGGTGGTAGACCGAAGAGGTCGGGGTCCGCACCGTCCATTCCACCCAAGGCCAGCGCCATGCACGCCGTAGAATCGCGCACCATTGCCAAAGTCTCCAGGCGGCTCGTTCCGTTCCTCATCATCTGCTACTTCGTCGCTTACCTCGACCGGGTCAATGTCGGCTTTGCCGCGCTCACGATGAACCAGGACCTCGGTCTGTCGCAAACCGCATTCGGCTTCGGCGCCGGCATTTTCTTCATCGCCTATTTCATCTTTGAGGTGCCGTCCAACCTGCTGCTGGAACGGTTCGGCGCCCGCAAATGGATCGCCCGCATCATGCTGAGCTGGGGAATCCTGTCCGGCGCCATGGCCCTCCTTCCCGCCATTTCCCGCGCCACCGGGCTCGGCAACGAATACAGCTTTTATCTGCTCCGGGTGCTGCTCGGCGCCGCCGAGGCCGGCTTCTTTCCCGGCATCATCTTCTATCTGACCCTGTGGTTTCCGGCGGAGTATCGCGCGCGCATCGTCGGCTATTTCATGGCCGCCATCCCGCTTTCCACCGTGATCGGCGCGCCGATCTCCGGCGTGCTGCTGTATTTGCACGGCGGCCTCGGTCTCGCCGGCTGGCAGTGGCTGTTCATCATCGAGGCCGTGCCTGCGATTATTCTCGCCGGCGTGGTATTTTTCTATCTGACCGACCGGCCGTCGGACGCCGAATGGCTCGAGCCGGACGAGCGAAGCTGGCTTGCCGAACGGCTCGCGATCGAGCAGCGCCAGCGCGAGGCCGTGCGCACGTTTACGGTGGCGCAATCGCTGGTGAACCCGAGGGTGATCGGGTTGAGCCTGGTGTATTTCGGCGCGGTGGCGACCAATTACGGCTTGAGCTTCTTCCTGCCGCAGATCGTCAAGGCGTTCGGCCTCAACACATTTCTCACGACACTGGTCTCGGCCGCGCCTTACCTTGTCGGTCTGATCGGCATGGTATGGTGGGGCCGCCGCTCCGATCGCCTCGCCGAGCGGCGATTCCACACCGCGTTCCCGCTGTTCGTTGCGGCGGCCGGCATCGCCGTATCGACCGCACTCGACGATCCGACGCTTAAGATGATTTCGTTGTGTGTCGCCGGCTTCGGCATCTTCGCCTGCCTGCCCGTGTTCTGGACACTGCCGACGGCGTTCCTGTCCGGGGCCGCGGCCGCGGCCGGGATCGCGGTGATCAATTCGATCGGCAACCTCGCCGGATTCGCCGGACCCTTTGCGATGGGCTGGATCAAGGACCACACCGGCAGCTACGCGGGCGGCCTGTTGCTGCTGGCGGCGCTCGGCCTTCTTGCGATGGGGACCGCGCTGATGCTCGGCCACGACGATGCGGCCGAACGGACGCCGGCCGCAGCCGAGTGAACTTGCGGACATTTGATCGCGCGAATGAGTGACCCCGTCATGGCCGGCCGCTACCGTCTGGCGATCCTGAAGATTGATGGGTTGGAGACAATGGGTCGGTCGCACGCCAGAAATAGCCTCGCATTGCTGTTTGCCACGGCTTTTGCGGCTCCCGCGTTTGCTCAACCGGCACCGCTGGTCGGCGCCGCCGCGTTTGGCGACTGGCGCGCAGACAGGCCCGGCGTGAGCCGGCTGATCAGGCCTGACGATCTGCCCAAACCGGGGGCGACGCCGTCGGCTGCCAACGTCTCGCACGTCGTCCCCCGTCCGTCCTCCGCGCTCCCGCAAGTCCCTGCCGGATTCAAGATCGCGTTGTTCGCCGAGGGACTGAACGGACCGCGCCAGCTGCGGGTGGCGCCCAATGGCGACATCTTCATCGCGGAAACCCGAGCGGGGAGACTGCGTGTGTTACGAGCGGCGGAGGGAAGTGCGAAACCTTCCGCGGACGAGATTTTCGCAAGCGGGCTGCATCAACCCTTTGGCATCGCCTTCTATCCCGCCGGCGACAACCCGCAATGGGTTTACGTCGCCGACACCGACCGCGTCGTTCGCTTCCCCTACAAGCGCGGCGATCTCAAGGCCGCGGCCAAGCCGGAGATCGTCGTCGCCGAACTGCCGCACGGCTATGGACATTCGACCAGGGACATTGCCTTCACCGGCGACGATAAGCGGATACTGATATCGGTTGGCTCCGCCAGCAACGATGCGGAAGGCATGGCAGGTCCGCCGGAAGGATGGATCGGCAGCCATCCGCTCGGCGCAAGCTGGGGCAGCGAGACCGGCCGCGCGGACGTGCTGGTGTTCGATCCTGACGGAAAGAATCCAGCCGTCTTTGCCACCGGCATCCGCAATTGCGTGGGGCTCGCCGTTCATCCCAAATCCGGTGAGGCGTATTGCTCGACCAATGAACGCGACGGTCTCGGCGACAATCTGGTGCCGGACTATATCACGCGGGTGCGCGAGGGCGCGTTCTACGGCTGGCCCTGGTACTACATCGGCGGCAACGAGGATCCTCACCACATCGGCCAGCGTCCCGACTTGAAGGGGAAGGTGACCGTTCCCGATGTCTTGCTCCAGGCGCACTCGGCATCTCTGGGCCTCGCCTTCTACAACGGCAACGCGTTTCCCGCCGAATATGTCGGAGACGGCTTTGCGGCCGAGCACGGCTCATGGAACAGATCCAAACACACCGGCTATAAGGTCATTCGCATTCGCCTGAAAGATGACGTGCCGACCGGCGAATACGAGGATTTCGTCACCGGTTTTGTGATCAACGACAACGACGTGTGGGGGCGGCCCGTCGGCGTCGCCGTGGCGCATGACGGCGCGCTCCTGGTATCCGAAGACGGCAACGGCACGATCTGGCGCATCACGCACTGATGTCTGGGTCAATGGATTCCCATGTGATTCCTGAGAAGCAGCGCTGTGTCATCGCAGGTAATTCGCCGAGACTGCATCAAATGCGATAGAGGCGCGCCGCCGTGTCATGCAGGATCATCGCGCGCCCGGCCTAAGGCTTCGCCGCCGCGGCCGGCGCCTCACCGAAGATTTCCGCGGCGATGCGGTTGGTCTCGATCGCGGCCGGCACGCCGCAATACATCGCAACCAGCAGCAGCACGTCCTGCACCTGCTCCCGGGTGCAGCCGTTCGCCAGCGCCCCCTGGGCGTGGACGCGGAATTCCGCCGGTTTGTTGCTGGCGGCGGTGATGCCGAGCATGACCAGGCTGCGGATATCGTCGGGCAGGCCCCGCCTCTCCCAGATATCGCCGTAGACATAGGCATTGATGATGTTCTGCAGCGGCGCCCCGAACTCGCCGGAGGCCGCCATGCGCTGCTCGACCTCAGCCTCGCCGAACATTTTTTTGCGCCGGCGCAGGCCCCGGGCATACAATTCGTTGGTATCCATGTCTCCCTCCGCGCGCGACCTCTGATTTATACGGTCAATTTCCTGGCGGCTCAACCACACAAGTGTCGAGCAATTAGCTACACCGTCTTGTATCCGATCTATTTGTCCGTATAAACTCCGCGCAGGCCGATCTGCTGCGCGCCGCGATTGCGCTGCAGGGGCCGGACAGCGACAGCGCCGCGGTGATCGAGGCGATCCGGCGGCCGGCGGCAACGGGGGTTGCCAGATGATTAACGCCGCCATCGCCGGCCTCGGCCGCTGGGGCCGCAACCTCGTCGAGGCCACGCGCGGCCACGAGAGGCTCAAGATCGTCCGCGCCGTGGACCCCGACATCGAGGACGCGCAAGGCTTTTGCGCGCAACATCAGCTTGTGCTGACCGGCGATCTGGACGGGATCCTTTCGGATCGCGCTATCGGCGCGGTGCTGCTGGCGACGCCGCATTCGCTGCATCCGGCGCAGGTGATCGCCTGCGCGGCGGCAGGAAAGCAAGTCTTCTGCGAGAAGCCGCTGGCGCTGCACCGCGCCGACGCCATCAGGATGTTCGACGCCTGCCGCAAGGCCGGCGTGGTGCTGGCGGTCGGGCATAACCGCCGCTTCTGGCCGTCGATGCGCGCGTTGCGGGAGGTGGTCGCAGGCGGCGAGCTCGGCAGCATCCTCCATATCGAGGGCCACAACAGCAACGAGAACTCGCAGGCCATCACCGCCGGATGGCGATTGTCGCCGCGGGAATCGCCCGGCGGCGGCCTGACCGGCGCAGGGCTGCATGTGCTCGACGCCTTCGTCAGCATGCTGGGACCGGTCCTCCGCGTCTACGCGCAACTCCATCATCGCGAACCGGGCCCTCCGCCGCTCGACACCGCCGTGATGACGCTGGATTTCGCCAACGGTGTCACCGGCACCTTGGCGACCGTGCGGGCGACGCCGTTTTACTGGCGTGTCCATGTGTTCGGAACCAAAGGCTCTGCCGAGGTGCTGGATGAGCGCACCATGATCCTGCGCAAGTCCGGCGGCGAGCCGCAGCGGATGGAGTTTCCGAAGATCGACGTTTTGCGCGCCGAACTCGACGCCTTCGCCGACGCCATCGAGCAGCGGCGTCCATTTCCGGTGCCGGAGGCCGAGGTGCTCGCGACATTGTCGACCTTCGAGGCGGCGCTGCAATCGATGACCTCGGGCGTTCCGGTGGCATGCGATGGCGGTTAAGAAGGCGCAGCGCAAATCGTCGCGCTATCGCGACATCGCCACTGAGTTGCAGAAGCAGATCCGGCTCGGCGCCACTCCCGTCGGCCAGCTGCTGCCGACCGAAACCGAATTGATGGCGCGCTTTTCCGCAAGCCGCCAGACCGTGCGCGAAGGGTTGCGCATCATCACCGAACAAGGCCTGATCGTGCGGCGCGCCGGGCTCGGCTCGGTGGTGATCGCCGCCGAGCCGCCGGTCTTGTTCACCCACAGCGTCAAGTCGCTCAACGAGTGGCTCCGATATTCCAACGAAACCTACCGGCAGGTGGTTCGGGCGAGCGAAGTCACGGCCGACCGCAAGCTCGCGGGCTTGCTGAAATGCGAGCCAAGCAAGCACTGGTTCCTGATCGAGGCGATCCGCCGCTCCGATGAGTTCGCTGCGCCGCTGGGCTGGACCGAGATCTACGTGCTGCGAAAATTCGCAGCCGTCGTGAAGCGGCGCGACCACGGCCGGACGCCGGTGCACGAACAGATCGCAAAGATGTTCGGCGAGACCATTGAATACGCGCAGCTCGAGGTGTTCGCGCGCGGCATGCCGGCCAGGCTCGCAAAGCCGCTCCAGGTCAAGCCGGGCTCGCCGGCGCTGACCATGGTGCGCCGCTATTACGGCCTGCGCGAGGAACTGTTCGAGGTCACCGTCACCACGCATCCCGAGGGCCGCTACACCTACACGATGGACATGCAGCGCTCGCTGCGGTCGCCGATCTGAGGAAGGACGAGGCAAGCTACTTCAGCATTCCGGCAAACGTCTTGGCGAATGTGTGCGAGTCGCCCGGCCATCGCGCCGAAACATAGTTGCGATCGCGGACCACGAAGGCCGGCGTCTCGTCCTCCATGGTATCGCGCACCAGGCCCGAGGTCTTGCGGCGGTAATGCGGATCTTCCTTCGGTACGTCGCGAAAATCTTCCGGCCGCGCCAGCGCGCGCGTCACTTCCTGCTGCACCGACATAAAGCCCGCAGGCTGCCCGGGCTGCTCCAGGTAGGTTCGGTAATAGTTGGGATCCCAGAACCGCGTGATGCGGGCAAGCGACCATGCGCTGTTTTCGAACGCCCAGGTCAGCGCGGTGGTCTGATAGCCATGGAGCACCGAGCGGCCGGTCCGCTTCGAAATGCTGCGCGCCGCCAGCACCACGCCGTGGCAGATCGCCGCCACCGGCTTTTCCTCGTCGAAGAAGCGGGCGACGATATTTTTCAGAATGTCGCTTTCGAGATAATCGCGCATGCCCCGCGCCCGATGCCCACCCGGCAACAGCAGCGCGTCGTAGATCGCGGGATCGACGGCATCCCAGCGCTGCGGCACGATATAGTTCGGGTCGGTGATCATTCCGGCATAGGCGTTGCGCGCGTCGCGATTGGCCCGCATCAAAAGTCCGAACGCGGGCCAGTTGCGCAGCAGCGGGATCGCGCCCCAGGGATCGAGCCCCTGCCCTGTCAGCATCATCTCGTCGGCCAGCGCGGACAGTCCGTCGGGAGTGGCGAAATGCACGGCGTGGCCGGCATTCACCAGCACCCGCCAGCTCACCGCCGCTTCGCTCGGATCGAAATCCCGCGCCGGCAACAGGACGAGGACGCGCGCCACCGTCTCACACCGTCAGCACGGTCGACCCCGTGGTCTTGCGCGCGGCGAGATCGGTATGCGCTTTCGCCGCGTCCTTCAGCGGATAGGTCTGGTTCACCTCGATCTTGACCGCGCCGGATTTCACCACGTCGAACAGCTCCTTCGCCATCGCCACCAGATTGTCGCGCTTGGCCGCATAGGTGTTGAGCGTCGGGCGGGTAACGTAGAGCGAGCCCTTGGCCGCGAGCAGGCCGAGATTGAGCGGCTCGACGCTTCCCGAGGATTGCCCGAACAGGGCGGCGACGCCGAGCGGCGCCAGGCAGTCGAGCGACTTCAGGAACGTGTCCTTGCCGACGGAGTCGTACACCACCGGCACCTTCTTGCCGCCGGTGATCTCGTCGACGCGCTTCACGAAATCCTCCTTGGTGTAGAGGATGGTGTGGGCGCAGCCATGGGCCTTGGCGAGCTTGGCCTTGTCCTCGCTGCCGACGGTGCCGATCACGGTGGCGCCCAGATGTTTTGCCCATTGCCCGAGGATCAGGCCGACGCCGCCGGCGGCGGCATGCAGCAGGATGGTGTCGCCGGCCTTGACGCGGTAGGTCTGGCGGATCAGATATTGCGTGGTCAGGCCCTTCAGCATCATCGCGGCCGCGGTCTTGTCGTCGATGCCGTCGGGCAGCTTCAACAACCGATCGGCCGGAATCAGCCGCTCCTCGGCATAGGCTCCGATCGGCGCCGCGCCGTAGGCGACGCGGTCGCCGGGCTTCAGGTCGGTGACGCCGGGACCGACTTCCAGAACTACGCCGGCGCCCTCGCCGCCGAGTCCGCTCGGCAGTTGGGCGGGGTAAAGGCCCGAACGAATGTAGATGTCGACGAAGTTCAGCCCGACCGCGGTATGACGGATTTTCGCTTCGCCGGGGCCGGGCTTGCCCACCTGGACCTCTTCCCAGGCCAGAACTTCGGGGCCGCCGGATTTATGAAAGCGGATGGCATGCGTCATTGATTTACTCCCTGGGTGAAACGACAAGAGGCGAGATCGCGAAAACCGAAAGGTCGCGGCGGGCCGGCCCGGGCGGGCAGCCATCCACACAATATGCGCCGAACCGGCGCCCGGGAACAGTCTCTGCGGCGCCATGCCGGCTGCTGGACTGAGCGCCCCTTGTCACATAGCTATAGGGGCCAAACAAGAAGCGCGCGCCCGCGCCAGCGGAGTTGAAACCTTGCCGTTGCCGGAACATCTGTTGCCGACCACAGTCGTGGGCAGTTACCCACAACCCGACTGGCTGGTCGACCGCGCCATGCTGTCCAAATCGGTTCCGCGCACCCGCATGACCGAGATGTGGCGCATTCCCGAGGCGTATCTCGAGCAGGCGCAGGACGATGCCACGGTGGTGGCGATCCGCGACATGGAGCGCGCCGGCATCGATATCGTGACCGACGGCGAGATCAGACGGGAAAGCTATTCCAACCGTTTTGCCACCGCGCTCGATGGGATCGACGCCGAAAACCCGGCCATCATCACCGCGCGGTCGGGGCAGAAAACGCCGGTGCCGCGCGTGGTCGGGAGGATCGTCCGCAACGGCGCCGTCGAGCTGCGCGACATGGAATTCCTGCGCCGCAACACCGATCGCGCCGCCAAGATCACCCTGCCCGGCCCCTTCACCATGGGCCAGCAGGCGAGGGACGAATTTTACAAGGATGACGAAGCGCTGGCGATGGCGCTGGCGGAAGCTGTCAACGCCGAAGCTTTGCAACTGCAGCAGGCCGGCGCCGACGTGATCCAGCTCGACGAGCCCTGGGTGCGCAACAACCCGGATTTGGCCAGGCGCTATGCGGTGAAGGCCATCAACCGCGCGCTGCAGGGCATCACCGTGCCGACCGTGGTGCATCTGTGCTTCGGCTATGCCGCCGTGGTGCCGGGCTCGACCAAGCCGGCCGGCTATTCGTTCCTCGCCGAACTCGCCGACACCAGCGCCGACCAGATCTCGATCGAGGCCGCGCAACCCAAACTCGATCTCGGCGTGCTGGCCGATCTCTCGGCCAAGAAGATCATGC
>DATNMT010000619.1:0-2594 GCA_035602495.1 Bradyrhizobium sp. | reverse complement strand
CTCCGAGAGCGATCCGCTCGATGATGAAAAGCAGCAGGCAACCGCCGCCGACCGGAATCGGCAGATAGGTGACGCCGACCGAGAGGAAGGGAAAATCCGCGATCGTGTTGTGCCAGGTCACTTCGACCAGCCGCTCGCCCCGCACGATCATGAAGATCGCGATCAGCGCCATCAGCAGCTGGACAACCAGATCGAGCAGCTTGCGGAATTTGTCCGGCAACTGATCGGCGAAGTAGGAGACGTTCATGTGCAGGTTGAGCCGGTAGGCCGCGGCCGCTCCGATGAAGGTCAGCACGATGGTCAAGAGCACCGCCATCGGTTCGGGCCAGGACGCCGCGCTGTTGAGCACGTAGCGCGTGAACACCGCCCAGGGGATGATGGCCGAGATCAGCACCAGCGCGATGCAACCGATGATGACGCACACGAGATAGAGATAATCCATCGCCCGGCGAAACAGTGCGGCCATTGCCGTGAAATCCCTGATTGCCTACCAGAGGCGGACACCACGGTGCGCGTGCCGCACCGTGGCGTTGTGCGAATTCAGGCGATGGCCTGGATGCGTTTGATCATGTCCTGGTATTTCGGGCCGTATTTGTCCCACACCGGCTTGACCGCGTTCTGGAACGGCGCCTTGTCGGCGATCTCGACGATCTCGCAGCCGGCCGCCTTGGCCTTGTCCATCGCCTTTTGCTCGTACTGGTTCCAGAGCTCGCGCTCCTCCAGCTGGGCCTCGCGGGCAAATTTCTTGAGCAGGGCCTGATCGTCGGCCGACAGCTGGGTCCATGCCCTCCTGGAGAACATCAGCACTTCGGGAATGATCAGGTGTTCGGTGAGTGAGAGGTATTTCGCCGCGGTGTAATGATTGCTGAAAACATAGCTCGGCGGGTTGTTCTCGGCGCCGTCGATGACACCGGTCTGCAGCGCGCTGAAGACCTGGTCATAGCCCATCGCCACGCCATTGCCGCCGAGCGCGTTCATCATGTCGACGAAGATCGGGTTGCCGATGACGCGGAATTTCATGCCCTTGAGGTCTTCAAGCGTCTTGATCGGCTTTTTGGTGTTGTAGAGGCTGCGGGCACCGGCATCCATCCAGCACAACGCGACCAGTCCCGCATTGGGGCTCGCCGTGATCTTCTCGAGCAATTCCTGGCCGATCGGCCCGTCCATCATCTTTTGGGCGTGCGCGGTGTTCTTGAACAGGAACGGCATGTTGACGACGTTGATATCGTCGACGATCGGGCCCATTGTGCCGACGCTGACCCGCAACATCTGGATGGCGCCGATCTGGGTCTGTTCGATGGTCTCCTTCTCGCCGCCCAGTTGCATCGACGGATACATCTGCACCGAAAGCCGGCCGTTGGTGGCGGCCTCGAGTTTCTTGCCGAGATTCTCGGCTGCCGCCACGGTGGGATAGCCCGGAGGCTGAACGTCGGATGCCTTGAAGACGGTTTTGGCCTGCGCTCGGGCGGGCGTGAGCGGTGTCTGGCTCGTCATTGCCGCTGCAAAGCCTGCGCTCACCTTGATGAAGTCACGGCGTTTCATGAAAACCTCTCCCTGGCGTGTGCTGGTTTCCCCACCGGGAATCCGGTCGGAGAATTTTTGGCGCGGCATTTTTCGGCCGCGTCCGTTTTCTGGTTAGCTGCGCTGGTCGAAAAACCCCGGATTGATGGTTTGGGTCGTGGAGATATTGCTCAGCAGATTTTCGAGGTGGCTTTCCATGGCGATCCTTGCGCCCGCGGGATCGTGAGCCTCGATTGCGTTCAAAACGGCCTCATGCTCGGCGATCACGCGCGGGATTCGTCCCTGCTGCGGCAGCGTCAGCCGGCGATAGCGATCGACGTGCACCTTGACCTGCTGGATCAACGTCCAGATGCCCGGATATCCCGCGACTTCCGCGATGGTTGCGTGAAACTTCTCATCCGCCTGATGAAAGGCCTCACGGTCTTTTTCGGCGTTGGCCTCGCGCTGACGCTCCAGGATCGAATGCAACGCCAGAATCTGGCTGGCGGTCGCGCGCTCCGCCGCCATCTGGGCCGTGGTCGCCTCCAGCGCCCGGCGCACGATGATGGCTTCCGGCAACGCCGCAAGCGGAATGCGCGAGACGAAGATGCCGGACTGGGGAAATACCTCCACCAGGCCTTCATCGGCGAGTTTCAAAATGGCTTCGCGGACCGGCGTCCGGCTCACCCCGTAGAACAGCGCAATCTCGGCTTCAGAGACAGGCTCCCCCGGGCGCCGCTGCAGCGACACCAGTTCGGCCCGAAGCTCCGAATAGATTATCGACGCCGCGGTGGCCGCGCGCGGCCGGCCGCCGCGACGATGGCCGGCGGCCGTCGCACGAGGCGCAGCTGGTGTGTTTTTCGTCGCGCGCGCGGGCATGCCTGCTCTCCGGGACGATTGATATATTAGTATATGAACGGGAGCAAAGGCAAAAATTGACCGGCGCTGTCATTTGGTCGGGGGCATCCAACAGGCCCCGCGGCCTCACGTCCGCCGTGCTTCAGCAGCATCCGTGGCGCGAGGGAGTGCGGCTCTCGCTCGGGATAGGCCGCCTTCGTGATCGGTAAGTCACCGGTCGCGAAACGTCGCCGCCG
>DATNMT010000610.1:0-12393 GCA_035602495.1 Bradyrhizobium sp. | reverse complement strand
GGCGTCGGCGCCTCGCGCGCCGCGGTCGATGCCGGCTACGCGCCGAACGACTGGCAGGTCGGGCAGACCGGCAAGGTGGTGGCACCGGAGCTCTACATCGCGATCGGCATTTCCGGCGCGATCCAGCATCTCGCCGGCATGAAGGATTCCAAGGTGATCGTCGCGATCAACAAGGATGAGGACGCGCCGATCTTCCAGGTCGCCGATTACGGCCTGGTCGCGGATCTCTATCAGGCGGTTCCGGAACTGACCGAGGCACTCGGCAAGCTCGGAAAATGACGACTTGGCCGGCCGGATTCCGGCCGGCGTTCAGGCAAGGGACGGGCAGGCGCGGAACGCGCGTCGCGCCCGGTGAGATGACAAGATGGCGGCTATGATCAAGAAGGTCGGCGTGATCGGCTCTGGCCAGATGGGCAACGGGATCGCGCATGTGGCGGCGCTGGCCGGGCTGGACGTGGTGCTCAACGACGTCTCCGCCGACCGGCTGAAGTCGGGAATGGCGACCATCAACGGCAATCTGTCGCGCCAGGTCGCCAAGAAGATCATCACCGATGACGCCCGCAAGCAGGCGCTGCAGCGGATCGTCTCCACCGATACCATGGACGGGCTTTCCGACTGCGACCTGGTGATCGAGAGCGCGGTGGAAAAGGAAGAGGTCAAGCGCAAGATCTTTCACGATCTCTGCGCGGTATTGAAGCCGGAGGCGATCGTCGCCTCCAACACCTCCTCGATCTCGATCACGCGGCTGGCCGCCTCCACCGACCGGCCCGAGCGTTTCATCGGCATTCACTTCATGAATCCGGTGCCGCTGATGGAACTGGTCGAGCTGATCCGCGGCATCGCCACCGACGACGCCACCTTCGATGCCGCCAGGGAATTCGTCACCCGGCTAGGCAAGCAGGTCGCGGTATCAGAGGATTTTCCGGCCTTCATCGTCAACCGCATTTTGCTGCCGATGATCAACGAGGCGATCTACACGCTGTATGAGGGCGTCGGCAACGTCGAGGCGATCGACGCCGCGATGAAGTTAGGGGCGCACCATCCGATGGGGCCGCTCGAGCTTGCCGATTTCATCGGGCTCGACACCTGTCTGTCGATCATGCAGGTCCTGCATGAGGGTCTGGCCGACTCCAAATACCGGCCGTGTCCGCTATTGGTAAAATACGTCGAGGCCGGCTGGCTCGGCCGCAAGACCCAGCGCGGTTTTTATGACTACCGCGGCGACAAGCCGGTCCCGACGCGGTAGGTACCGCCGTCATTGCCGGGCTCGCCGCCTTCGCTAAAGCTTCGGCGGCCCAACACGGGAAAGCCCGGCGAAGCCTTGGCGTAGACGGGACCCGGCAATCCATCCGCTTGAAAAATACATTTCGCGAAGATTACGCGGGTCAAGCCGCGTATGACGATTTGAGCTCGTTGCGGCATTGTCCGCAAATCCAGAATTCCTTAACCAGCCCCGGGTAGTTTGCCTGCGACGGAGGGGTGTTGCGTATGGATATGATGAGCATGGTCAGCGGCCTTCTTGCCGCGCAGGCGGGCAACACGCAGATGCAGGTCGCCGCCACCCTCCTGAAATCCAACGCCGATTCGGAAAAATCCGCGGTTTTGACGCTGTTGGGCGCGGCCCAGCAGAACGCCTCGTCGCTCGCCAATGTCGGCGCCGGCATCGGCGGCAATCTCAATGTAAGCGCGTAAGATCCTTATTTTGTCATTCCGGGGCGCGCGCCAGCGCGAACCCGGAATCTCGAGATTCCGGGTCTGGTCCTTCGGACCACCCCGGAATGACGAGGCTTAGGGTTTCATAGCGGCCGCCGTGATCAGCTTGACCGCGTCGTCGCTGTCCCATTGCGCCGGTCCGGCAATGGTGGCGATTTCGCAGCCCTGGCCGTCGACCAGCACCGAGGTCGGCATCCCAAGTGCCCGGCCGATTTCCTTAAGATCCTGAAAAACCTTGGCTTTCTGGTCGCTGAAATAGCCGAGCCGGGTCAGATGGGCATCCTTCAGGAAATTCTTCGGCTTCTCGGGATCGCGGGTATCGATATTGACCGCGACCACCTCGAATTCAGGCCCGCCGAGCCTGGTTTGCAGGCCTTCCAGGGCCGGCATTTCCTTGCGGCAGGGCACGCACCAGGTCGCCCACAGGTTCACCAGCACGGTCCGCCCGTGCCAGTCCGAGAGCTTTCTGGGCTTGCCGCTGGCGTCCTCGAAGGCAAGGTCCGGCAGCCGCAACGGGGCCGTGGCCATGGTCAGCGCCGCCACCTCGCCCTGCGCCAGTGGCGCCAGCTTGCGGGCCAGGTCGACCGCCGGACGGCAGGCTGGATCGCCCGATGCGTTGCGCTTCAAGCCGCCGATCCCGTATACCCCGGCAAATCCGATCACCGCCCCGATCGCAACCGCCCCGATGACGAGCGGAATCCGGCGCGTGGCGGCGGGGCGAGGCGTGGGCATTTCAGGCATATCGTTTGTCATCCTGTATCAGATACGGCTATGCAGGGGCCGTCGGCATGAGCCGGCAAGGGCAATGGTTCGCGAACGGACGATCGGGCGGGTCATGAGTAGCAGATCATGAGCAACAAGATGTGGGGCGGCA
This sequence comes from Bradyrhizobium sp., assembly GCA_035602495.1. Lineage (GTDB taxonomy): Bacteria > Pseudomonadota > Alphaproteobacteria > Rhizobiales > Xanthobacteraceae > Bradyrhizobium. The sequence continues at coordinate 9,806 of DATNMT010000610.1, read as the reverse complement.
GGTTTACCGAGCGCCCCGATGCGATCATGGAGGAAATCAACGTCTCCATCGACGTCGATCGCCACCTCTATGCCCAGGACATCGCCGCGTCCAAGGCCCACGCGGCGATGCTCGCCGCGCAAGGCATTATCACGAAAAACGATGCGAAAAATATCGCAGGCGGTCTAGACACGATTTTGTCAGAGATCGGCAACGGATCGTTCAGCTTCAAGCGCGCGCTCGAGGACATTCACATGAATGTCGAGAGCCGCTTGAGCGAACTGATCGGGCCGGCCGCGGGAAGGCTGCACACCGCGCGCTCGCGCAACGACCAGGTGGCGACCGATTTCAGGCTCTACGTCCGCGACACTATCGATGAGCTGGAGGCGGCGCTGGCGGCGTTCCAGCAAGCGCTGGCCGAACGGGCGCTGGAGCATGCCGGGACCGTGATGCCGGGCTTCACCCATCTACAGACCGCGCAGCCGGTGACGTTCGGGCACCATCTTTTGGCCTATGTCGAAATGGCCTCCCGCGACCGCGGCCGCTTGGCCGACGCGCGCCGGCGCCTCAACGAATCGCCGCTGGGCGCCGCGGCGCTGGCCGGCACGTCGTTTCCGATCGATCGCGACCTGACCGCCAGGGCGCTCGGCTTCGACCGGCCGATGGCCAATTCGCTCGACGCGGTTTCCGATCGCGACTTCGTCCTCGAAACGCTGTCGGCGGCCGCGATCGCCTCCGTGCACCTGTCGCGCTTCGCCGAGGAAATCGTGATCTGGACCTCGCCGCTGGTCGGGCTGGTGCGACTATCCGACAAATTCACCACCGGCTCCTCGATCATGCCGCAGAAGCGCAACCCGGACGCCGCCGAACTGGTTCGCGCCAAGACCGGTCGGGTGATCGGCGCGCTGACCGCGCTGTTGATCGTGATGAAGGGCCTGCCGCTGGCCTATCAAAAGGACATGCAGGAAGACAAGGCCGGCGCGATGGAGGCGTTCGGCGCGCTGTCGCTTGCCGTCCGGGCGATGACCGGAATGGTGACGGATCTCGTGCCGGACGCGGCGCGGATGAAGCTGGCCGCCGGCGAGGGCTATGCCACCGCCACCGATCTCGCCGACTGGCTGGTGCGGATGCTGAAGATGCCGTTCCGCGACGCCCATCACGTCACCGGGCGCATCGTCGCCAGGGCGTCGGAGGCGGGCATGCCGCTGCACGAACTGCCGCTGAAGGACATGCAGGCGATCGAGCCGCGGATCACCAGGGAAGCGCTGGGGGTGCTTTCGGTCGAGGCCTCGGTGAAAAGCCGCGTCAGTTACGGCGGAACGGCCCCGAAGAACGTCGCAGCCCAGGCGAAGGCCTGGCTCCGGCGGTTGGAAAAACAGCGAAAATTGGGCTGAGCCTACGAATTTCGCTGCAATTTCATGATTGTCCTGCTCTCGCCAGAACAGGGCAATCTTTGTATGGTGCGGCCCGCATTGGGGATTTTGTCGTGAATTGCAAGTACAGCCCGAAAGCTTCGGGATGGGCCATCGTCCTTTTGAGCGCGGCCGTGCTCGCGCTCGGGGGCTGCGGACGCAAGGCCGGCCTCGATCTGCCGCCGAATACCCCGCCGCAGGCGGCCGCGGCCGCGCAGGCCGACGCCGACCATGAGCCGGCTGCGAGCGCGCCGAGCGTGTTCAATCCGAATTACGGAACCGATGCGCCGCCGGCCGCCACCAAAGGCAGCAAGAAACCCTTCATTCTCGACCCGCTCCTCAATAGCAACTGAGCGACCATGAATCACTTCGACTACCGCAACGGCGTGCTGCACGCCGAGGCGGTGAACCTGATCGAGCTCGCTGAGGCGGTCGGCACGCCGTTCTATTGCTATTCGACCGCGACGCTGGAGCGTCACTACCGGGTGTTCAGCGAGGCTTTCGCCGGCGAGAACGCGCTGGTGTGCTACGCCATGAAGGCCAATTCCAACCAGTCGGTGCTGCGGACATTGGCAAAGCTCGGCGCCGGCGCCGACGTGGTTTCCGGTGGCGAGTTGAAGCGGGCGCTGGCCGCCGGCATTCCACCGGAAAAGATATTGTTCTCGGGCGTCGGCAAGACCGAGACCGAGTTGCGCGCGGCATTGGCCGCCGACATTCTCTGCATCAACGTCGAATCCGAGTCTGAGCTGGAATTGCTGTCGCGGCTGGCTGGCGAGGCCGGGCGCACCGCGCGGATTTCGATCCGGGTCAATCCCGACGTCGATTCCGGCACGCATGCGAAAATCTCGACCGGCAAATCCGTGAACAAGTTCGGCGTGCCGCTGGCGCGCGCGCGCGCCGTCTACGCCCGCGCGGCGAAACTGCCGGGAATCGAGGTCACCGGCGTCGACGTCCATATCGGCAGCCAGATCACCGATCTGGTGCCGCTGGAGGCGGCGTTCCGGATTCTGGCCGAATTCGTCCAGGTGCTGCGCGCCGACGGCCACACCATTTCGCATGTCGATTTCGGCGGCGGGCTCGGCATTCCCTATCACCTGGATCGCGCAGCGCCGCCGCTGCCTTCCGCCTATGCGGCGATGGTCAAGCGGGTGACGCACAATCTCGGCTGCACGCTGATGTTCGAGCCGGGACGGCTGATCGTCGGCAATGCCGGCATTCTGGTCACGCGCGTGATCTATCTGAAGCCCGGCGACGCCAGGAATTTTGTCATCATCGATGCCGCGATGAACGACCTGATCAGGCCGACGCTTTACGAAGCGCACCACGACATCCTGCCGGTTCGCGAAGCGGCAAAGAGCGCGCCGACCATCGTTGCCGATGTGGTTGGGCCAGTCTGCGAAACCGGCGACTATCTCGCGCTCGGGCGCACGTTGCCCGAGCCCAGGGCCGGCGACCTGCTGGCGATCATGACGGCCGGCGCCTACGGCGCGGTGCAGTCCGGCACCTACAACACCCGCGCCCTGATTCCGGAAGTGCTGGTCAAGGGCGACCAATACGCCGTGGTGCGGCCGCGCGTCGAGGTCGAGGAGCTGATCGGGATGGATAAGCTCGCGCCGTGGCTGTGAGTTTTTAAAACTGTCGTCCCTGATCGAGGCCGGGACGACGAAGTGTTCAATTCGCCAGATTACTTTGCGAAGGTAACGAAACCGACTTTATTTTTGGCAATCAGGACAAGTTCATTGAGCGGTCTGCGGCTCATCCCCGTAAAAGTAATGTGACTCTTCTCAGTCGCGCTTTTAACCAGTAACACCAGGTCTTCAATCGAACGGCTGCTTCCATCCATCGTCAGGCCGCCGCCACTTTTTACAATCAGGAAAAGATCGTGTGTTGTTAACCGGTCCATCGTCCGTGCCTCTCCTGCAGATTAAATCAATCGACGATCTGTATCTGTCCTTCAGTCGGCGGACGATTTCAATAGCCAACGCGCCGGACTGCCTCGCTAGCCCGCTGCGCGTCTTCCCATCGTGACTCCGCAGGACTGGAACTCGGCACGCGTGTTCTTCACTTTGCCGCGTGACCGCTCTTTGCTCCGCCCACCACCACGCCCGCGGCCTTTTCAATCGGCTTGATCGCGGTCGTGAAATCCGATTCCGCGCCCATGTCGCGGATTACCGTTTCCCAGAGCCGGCCGACCGCCTCGGCGACTTCCATCGACAGCCCAAGCGACTTCATCTCGTCCAGGCAAAGCCGGACGTCCTTGACCATCAAGCCCGTCGCAAAGCCGTAGTCGAAGCTGCGCGGCAGGATCGCGCGCGGAAACTTGTCGCGGCTGGCGGTGTTCATGCCCGAGCCTGCGTTGATGACATCGATCATGACAGCGGGATCGAGGCCGGCCTTGACGCCCATCACCACGGCCTCGGAGGTGGCGGCCACGGCGGTCGCCGACAGGAAATTGTTGGCGAGCTTCATGGTCTGCGCCGAGCCCGGCTTCGTGCCGATGAAGAACACCTTGCCGATGACGTCGAGCGCAGGTTTCAGCATGTCGCAATCGGCGCGAGGTCCCGACACCATGACCGCGAGCGTTCCCTTTTCGGCGCCGCCGACGCCGCCGCTGACGGGGCAGTCGATCTGCACGATGTCGCGCTTCGCCAAGAGATCGTGAATCCGCGCCGCCATCTGCGATCCCACGGTCGAGAGATCGACGAAGCGTTTCACCCGCTTGCCTTCGATCACGCCGCCCTTGCCGGTCGCGACCTTGAGCGAGGTCTGCAGCGACGGCAGGCTCGCCATCACGGTCTCGGCGCGGTCGGCGACGTCTTTCGGCGATGTTGCAGACTGCGCGCCGAGCGCGACCAGCCTGTCGACCGCCTCCTTGCGCGTATCGAACACGATGAGCGCATGCCTGGCCTCGATCAGGCGACGCGCCATGGGAAAGCCCATCTTCCCCAGGCCGATGAATCCGATTTCCATGATGCCCTCAACCCTTGTCGAGTTCCGCGAACACTTCGCGCGCAATTCTAAAACTGTCGACGCCGGCCGGCACGCCGGCATAGATCGCGACCTGCATGAAGATCTCCCGGATTTCGTCCTTGGTGACGCCGTTGACCAGTGCGCCCTTGATGTGCACCCGCAATTCGTGCGGCCGGTTGAGGATCGAGATCATCGCCAGATTGAGCATGCTGCGGGTCTTGCGCGGCAGTTCCTCGCGGCCCCACACCGCGCCCCAGCAATATTCGGTGACCAGTTCCTGGAATGGCTTGTTGAAATCGTCGGCGGTTTTCAGCGCGTTGGCGACATAGGCCTCGCCCAGCACCGCCTTGCGAATTTCCAGCCCCTTGTCGTGCGTTTTCTTGTCCATGGGTATTTCCTCGATGTTTCCCGGTCACTACCTTTTCATTGGTCCGTAACGTTACGGGGTCGTCGGCCCGCCGTCACGCCTTCGTGTTATGCGCGATTTGAAGTGTGGGTTGTGCATTGCGGGACGTGCCTCACTGCTGCCCCTGTGCTAGGGTATCTGCGTCGGCAACCAGGAGAGCTTATTGAGCGGCATCACGCCTGACCCGTCTGATCTGGCCCGAAACCCTGATGACGTTTCGCGGCTGAGGCTGGCTCAGGCCCTGCAGCGGGCCAAATATGCCATCGCTTGGGAGCGAAGCTGGCCGCCGCTGGCGGGGCTTTTCACCGTCATCGGGTTGTTTCTGGTGGCGTCCTGGGCCGGATTATGGCTGGCGCTGCCCTTTGTTGCCCGCGCTGTCGGCCTCGCCCTGTTCGCGATCCTGGCGCTGGCCGCGCTGTTTCCGCTCGTCAAATTCCGCTGGCCGAGCCGGGAAGATGCCTTGGGCCGGCTCGACCGCGGCTCCGGCATCCGCCATCGTCCGGCGACCGCGCTGACCGATACGCTGAAGACCCAGGACCCGGTGGCGCTGGCGTTATGGCAGGCGCAACGCGAGCGCACGCTGGCCTCGATCAAGCGCATCCGCGCCGGCCTGCCGTCGCCGCGGCTGGTGATCCACGATCCCTGGGCGCTGCGCGCGCTGGTCGCGGTGATGCTGGTGGCGACCTATGTCGCCGCCGGCGACGAGCGCATCATGCGCACCGAGGCGGCGTTCGACTGGAACGGCGTGCTGTCGCCGGCCAATATCCGGGTCGATGCCTGGGTGACCCCGCCGCTCTACACCGGCAAGCCGCCGATCATCCTGTCGGCCGCCAACAAGGAAGCCGCCATTCCCGCCGCCGGACCGTTACCGGTCCCGGTGGGCTCGACGCTGATCGTGCGTTCCAGCGGCGGCACGCTCGATGTGGTGCCGGGCGGCGGCGTGACCGAAGCGGTGCCGGCCGAGCAGGCGCCCAAAGGCACCAATGAAAAGCATTTCACCGTCGCCGGTGACGGTACGGTGCATGTCCGCGCGCCCTCCGGGCAGCCGCAATGGAGTTTTAGCGCCATTCCCGACCGCGCCCCGACGATCGCGCTGGCCAAGGATCCGGAGCGCCAGGCGCGCGGCTCGCTGCAGCTGTCCTACAAGATCGAGGACGACTACGGCGTCACCGGAGCCCAGGCCCATCTCGCGGCCCGCCCGGGCGAGATGCCGAAAGGCGCTACGCCGCGGCCCTTGTTCGACCCGCCGCAGTTTGCGCTGGTGCTGCCCAATGCGCGGACCCGCAATGGCGTCGGCCAGACCGTGAAGGATCTCAGCGAGGATCCTTACGCCGGCGCCGACGTGACCCTGACTTTGACGGCCAGGGACGAGGCCGGCAATGAGGGCAAGAGCGCGCCGTTCGACATGCGTCTGCCGGAGCGGCTGTTCACGAAACCCTTGGCGCGGGCGCTGATCGAGCAGCGCCGCATTCTCGCGCTCGACGCCAACCAGAATTCGCAGGTCTATGCGGCGCTGGATGCGCTGATGATCGCGCCGGAATTGTTCACGCCCGAGGCCGGCCACTATCTCGGCCTCTACAGCGTGGCGCGGCAGCTCGAGGCCGCTCACACCGACAACGCGCTGCGCGAGGTGGTCGCCAGCCTGTGGGCCCTCGCCGTCACCATCGAGGACGGCGACATCACCGACGTCGACAAGGCTTTGCGCGCGGCGCAGGACGCGCTGAAGCAGGCGCTGGAGCGCGGCGCCAGCGACGAAGAGATCAAGAAGCTGACCGAGAATTTGCGCGCGGCGCTGGATAATTTCATGCGCCAGCTCGCCGAGCAGCTGCGCAACAATCCGCAACAGCTGGCGCGCCCGCTCGATCCCAACACACGGGTGATGCGCCAGCAGGATCTCAACAACATGATCGAGCGGATGGAGCGGCTGTCGCGCTCCGGCGACAAGGAAGCCGCCAAGCAATTGCTCGAGCAGCTGCAGCAGATGCTGGAGAACCTGCAGATGGCGCAGCCGGGCCAGTCCGGCGACAGCGAGATGGAGCAGGCGCTGAACGAACTCGGCGACATGATCCGCAAGCAGCAGCAGTTGCGCGACAAGACCTTCAAGCAGGGCCAGGATACCAGGCGCGATCGCTCGCGCGGCAAGCAGGGCGACCAAAGCATGGGCGACCTGCAGCAGGACCAGCAGGGCCTGCGCGACCGCTTGAAGAAATTGCAGCAGGAACTCGCCAAGCGCGGCATGGGGCAGGGCCAGCGCGGCGAAAAGGGTCAACGCGCCGAAAAGGGCCAGCAGGGCCAGCCCGGCGACCAGGGCGAGCCCGGCGACCAGGACGGCGATGGCGAGGACGGTCTCGGCCAGGCCGACAGCGCGATGGGCGACGCCGGTGACCGGCTCGGCGAAGGCAACGCCGATGGCGCGGTGGAATCGCAAGGCAACGCGCTGGACGCGCTGCGCAAGGGCGCCCAGAGTCTGGCGGAAGCGATGCAGCAGGGCGACGGCGACGGCCAGGGCGACGGCCCCGGCAATCGCGCCGGCCGCCAGCAAAGCGGCGGCAACCAGAGCGACCCGCTCGGCCGGCCGCTGCACGGACGCGAATTCGGCGACGACTACACGGTGAAGATCCCCGGCGAGATCGACGTGCAGCGGGTGCGCCGCATCCTGGAAGAACTGCGCCGCCGCCTCGCCGATCCGTCCCGCCCGCAGATCGAACTCGATTACATCGAGCGGCTCTTGAAGGATTACTGAGCGGTTCAGGCGCCGAGAGCGCGCTACAGCCACAATCGTCATACGCGGCTTGACCTGCCTATCCATCATCTTCGTGAGAGTCTTTCGAAGCAGATGGATTGCTGGGTCCCGTCTACGCCAAGGCTTCGCCGGGCTTTCCCGTGTTGGGGCGCCGAAGCTTCAGCGAAGGCGGCAAGCCCGGCAATGACGAGTTGGGAGTCGCGGCGCGCCTCGCTACCCCTGCCTCGCCTTCAGCGCATTGGCTACCGCGGTGCGGATATCGGCCACCGAAAACGGTTTTGTCACCACGTCGTGAATGATCGCGTTGAGGCCCGAGGCGCGTTCGCGCTGATAGGCAAAGCCGGTCATCAGCAAAATCGTCAGTTGCGGAAAATCGCGCGCCACCGCCAGCGCCAGCGCGATGCCGTCCATCACCGGCATCTGGATATCGGTCAGCAACAGATCGAAGGCGCCACCCTCGCGGGTGAGGATTTCCAGCGCCTCGGCGCCGTCTTCCGCGGTGACGGTTTGGTGGCCGTCCATGGCGATGGCGCGCGCCACCAGCCTGCGCATGGAGTCTTCGTCGTCGGCGATCAGGATACGCGGCATCGGGCAGCCATCGTTGGCGGACAGGACCGGGTCGCCCCGTTCATATATTACCGCCGGCCAGATCCCGTTTGTTGAAAAAGCGCACGTCGATCGCGCGGCCCTCGGGCGGCGGCGAGGCCAGCCGCGACTTGAACATCGCCCGTTCGCCCGGCTTCAGCACGGTTTGCTCCAGCACCGTGTTCCAGGCGTAGATCTCCGCGCCCTGCGCGTCGCGGACGGAAAACCGCAGCCGCGGCAGTTCGACCGGCTTCCTGACATCGCCGGTGATCGAACCCTCGATCACCAGCACCGGCTTGCCTTCCACGGTCTCGGTGGTGATCTTGACGTCCTTGAACATCAGCCCGCGCAGATTGACCTCGAGCCCGACCAGTTTGTAGAACGCGGCGGTCTGCGGTAAGAGCCTCACCACGTCGACGCGCCAGATCACCAGCGCCAGCACCAGCGCGCCCATCGCGGCGCAGGCCATCGCGGGGCTGACCAGCGGCTTGCCCGACGCGCGAAGCGGCGCCGGGGGCCCGAGCAGCTTCCGGAACCAGGATTGGCGTTGCGGACGCGCAAATTCGGCGTCGGCGGCGTCCCGGGCCACCGCGGCCCAGTCGTCGTCGGTCGCCCGCGATTTGTTCTCATCCTCGGCCGGCCAGTCGCCGGAAATCGAAGGGCTGTCGACAACAGGGGCTTCGCCGGCGCCGTCGTCCTCGCGGGCCATCGAGTCCCATTCCGCGGCGGCGTCGGCCTCGCTTTCGTTGGCTGCCGCCATCGCCGGCGCCGCCGCCACGAGCTCGACCGCATCCTCCGGCCGCGCCAGCCAGACCTCCTTGCAGCGGGAGCAGCGCACGGTCCGGCCGGCCACGCCAAGCGTAGCCAGATCAATGGCATAGGACGTTGTACAATGGGGGCAAATGATGTGCATGGAGCCGATCTCCACTATGACTTTGCCGGGATGCTACAAGCCGACCGTTAACGAACCGGAAACCATAACCGAAGCACAACCAATTTGTTTGGTTCGCGCCGGACGCGATGCCAATGAGGCCCGGGCCCCCGGTTGGGGCGTCCCGGCCGCGCCCCACATCGAACGGAGCTGAGCTTGGTTCGATTCGAAAATGTCGGACTGCGTTACGGGCTCGGCCCGGAGATTCTGCGCGACCTCAGTTTCCAGATTCCCGCCCATTCCTTCCAGTTCCTCACCGGGCCGTCCGGCGCCGGCAAGACCTCGCTGCTACGGCTATTGTTCCTGTCGCTGCGGCCGACCCGCGGCCTGGTCAACCTGTTCGGCCACGACGTCTCGCTGCTCGGCAAGGACGCGGTCGCCGACCTGCGCAAGCGGATCGGCATCGTGCTGCAGGACTTTCGCCTGCTCGACCACATGACCACCTACGAGAACGTGGCGCTGCCGTTCCGGGTGATGGGCCGGGAGGAATCCAGCTACCGAAAGGAGGTCATCGATCTCTTAAAATGGGTCGGCCTCGGCGAGCGGATGGACGCGCTGCCGCCGATCCTGTCCGGCGGCGAGAAGCAGCGCGCGGCGATCGCCCGCGCCGTGATCTCGCGGCCGCAGCTGTTGCTGGCGGACGAGCCGACCGGTAACGTCGACCCGACTCTGGGGCGGCGGCTGTTGCGGCTGTTCATCGAGCTGAATAAATCCGGCACCGCGGTCATTATCGCGACCCACGACATCACGCTGATGGACCAGTATGAGGCGCGGCGCTTC